>JANXBZ010000006.1 GCA_025060475.1 Dictyoglomus sp.
CCCACTTGCCTTGCAGGAACCCCCACTACAAGTGCATAAGGAGGTACATCTTTTGTAACCACAGCTCCAGCTCCCACAAATGCATATTCTCCAATAGTTACTCCACAAATAATAGTTGCATTTGCTCCTATTGTAGCACCTTTTTTTACAATTGTCTTTTTAAATTCACTTTTTCTTTCTATAAATGCTCTTGGATTTATAACATTTGTAAAGACACAGGATGGTCCACAAAATACGTCATCTTCTAATTCTACTCCTTCATATATACTGACATTATTCTGAATTTTTACATTATTACCTATTTTTACCCTTGGTCCTATCATTACATTTTGTCCTATTACACAATTTTTCCCTATGGTGGTATAAGGTAGTATATGGCAAAAATGCCAAATCTTGGTTCCTTCTCCTATCTCTACTGGTTCATCTACATATGAGCTTTCATGCACAAAATATTTTTTCTCATCAGACATATTTTTCCTCCTTAATTTACCACTTTTATTGAATTTTGGCACTTTTCAAGCACTTCTAAAACCCTTAATCCCTCGTAACCATCGGTTTCTGGTTTTTTTCTCTCTTTTATACATTCCCAAAAATGCCTCAACTCCTCCTTTAGAGGCTCTTTTTCCTCTATTTTAATTACTTCCAAATCTCCTTTTTTAGCAATAGGAATATTATTTATCCACTCAACCTTATGAGAATAGTAGAAGAGTTTCTCCTTCGAAACATCATCAAAGACTATCATTCCCTTTTCACCAATTACAACTAATCTTTGCTCCTTAAAAGGATGCCACCAACTTACAAAAATATGTGCTTTTATACCATTCTCAAACTCTAAAGAAGCAAGAGCTATATCATCTATGCCTTTTGATATATGGGATGTACCATTATAGATGAAATTTATCACATTACTTTGAGCCAACATGAGTATTAAAGAGATATCATGAGGAGCAAGACTCCACCATACATTTTCATCAGTCCTTAACTTTCCAATATTCACTCTATTGGAATATATATAAAGAATTTTTCCTATTAATCCTTTTAAAATTAATTCCTTCATCCTTTTTACAGCAGGATGATAATGCAAAATATGACCTACCATCAAAATCAAACCATTTTTATCTGCTAAATTTACAAGTTCTTCTCCCTCTTTTAAAGAAGTAGTCATAGGCTTTTCCACTAAAACATCTTTACCAGCTAAAAGAGCTTTTTTAGAAAGAGCATAATGAGTTATAGAAGGAGTAGCAACAACTATCCCCTTTATATTAGGATCCTCAAGAAGATCTTCATAATACGTGGTATAATTTATATCTGGAAAAGTCTTTTTTCTTTCCTTTATTATTTCTTCATTAAAATCACAGGCGGTACGAACTACTTTAAGCTCATATAAGTTACGTAATATATTCTTTCCCCAATAACCAAGACCTACAATTCCTATTTCTCTTTCCATACTCTATTTTTATTTTCTTCCCCTACTCCTAAAATAGTTACTCTTTTGTCTACTACTATTCCTCTTTTTCTGAGGGCATTTCTTGTATCTACAATCAGTTTAGCATTTTCAAATATTTGTTTATAATCTATATTATCATGATCTGTTAAAATAAGTACACAATCGCTCTCAGAAATTACATCTTTATTTAATTCACAAGATTTTTTCAATCTCAATTTTTTTCCTTTATCTTCAATTTTAACTTCAGGAATAAAAGGATCATGATATTTTACCTCTCCACCAAGTTTTTCTAGAAGAGGAATTATCTTAAGAGCAGGAGATTCTCGGGGATCTGCTATATTAGGTTTATATGCTACACCAATAACAAAAATCTTCGAGCCATTCAAAGCTTTTTTATGTTTATTTAAAGCTTCCATAACCAGATGGACTATATATTTAGGCATTTCATCATTTATCTCGCCAGCAAGTTCTATAAACCTTAAATTATAGTCATATTCTTTTGCTTTCCAAGAAAGATAGAAGGGATCAATAGGAATACAATGCCCCCCAAGACCTGGTCCTGGATAAAAGGGCATAAATCCATAGGGTTTTGTAGAAGCTGCTTCAATTACTTCCCATATATCTATGTCCATCTTTTCACAGAGCATAGCAAGCTCGTTTATGAAAGATATATTTACAAGCCTATAAATATTTTCAAGTAATTTCTCCATTTCTGCAACTTTTGGAGAGGATACTTTATGGATCTTAGGAAAAACCAGAGAGTAAAGTTTAGAAGCTTTTTCAGTAGAAATACTGTTAACTCCTCCTATCACTTTGGGAATATCTTGAGTAGTGAATTTTTTGTTTCCAGGATCTACTCTTTCTGGAGAAAAAGCAAGATAAAAATCTTCTCCACCTTTTAGCCCAGTTTTTTCCAAAATAGGAAGAACTACTTCCTCAGTGGTACCAGGATAAGTAGTACTTTCTAATACTATTAACTGATCTTTTTTAAGATGCTTAGAGATTTCTGTTGTAACATTTACTATATATGAAATATCAGGCTCCTTATGAGGACCGAGAGGGGTAGGAACACATATAATAACTGCATCTGAAAGGCTCACACTTTTAAAATCTACAAAAGCTTTAAGATTTTCTTTTTTAACAACTTCTAAAAGTTCCTCACTTTTAACATCCTCTATATAGGATATACCTTTATTTACCATATCTACTTTTTTAGGATTCTGTTCAATTCCATATACTATAATACCTACTTTTGCAAACTCTAAAGCCAATGGTAATCCCACATATCCAAGACCAACAACAGATATACTTTTAAAATCCATTTTAATTAAGATCCCCCTTTGAAAAACTAGTTATAATTTCAATAATCTTAGGAGCAGTATAATCTTTATCAAAATTTACATCTTCCCCATACTTAATATTCTTTAAAGCATTTAATATTCTTTCTTCCTCTGTTCCTACTAATGTATTCCATCCATATTTTACAGTCTCAATCCATTCTGTTTCTTCTCTTAAGGTTATACAAGGAACTTTAAGCCAAAAAGCTTCCTTTTGAACTCCTCCTGAGTCTGTCAAAATAGCATATGCTTCCCTTTCAAGTTTCAGCATGTCTAAATATCCTAATGGCTCTATAGCGCGTATATTATCAAAATTTAAGTAATTTTCTAATCCATATTCTTTTATTTTATTTCTTGTTCTGGGATGAATTGGAAAAACCACATATTTATCTAACTTGGACAAGACAGATAAAATACTTCTTAATCTCTTAGAATCATCAGTATTTTCTGCACGGTGAATAGTAATCAGATAATATTCTTTAGGCTTTAGAGAAATTTCCTCGTATACACCTTCTGTTATCCCTTCTCTTTTTAGATTTTCAACAGCAGTTTCTGTGGGACAAAACAAAATATCCGACAAATGATCCGCAACAATTCTATTTATTTCCTCAGGCATCTTTTTATTAAAACTTCTAAGACCCGCTTCTATATGAGCTAATGGAATATGTAATTTGGAACTTGCTAAAGCTCCTGCCAAGGTAGAATTTGTATCCCCATAAACTATAACTAAATCAGGTTTTTCCTTCAATAAAATTTCTTCTATTCCAATAAGCATTTTACCTGTTTGTTCTCCATGTAATCCTGAGCCAATTCCAAGATTATAATCAGGCTCAGAAATTTCAAGCTCTTCAAAAAATATCTTATTCATATTAGCATCATAATGTTGTCCAGTATGAAGAATGATATCTTTAATACCTCTTTTCCTTAATTCCTTTGAAAGTGGAGCAAGTTTTATAAACTGGGGCCTTGCCCCAACAATAGATACTATTTTCATTTTTTTAGCCCAATATTTTCTCCTTGTTTTTATAATCCTTCTTAGTCTCTTCAATAATTTCCTTTAAAGTTTCCCAAATTTTTTCTTTATCCCTTATTCTTGCTACTTTTTCTAATTTTTTAAGTTTCTCTCTAAATATATAGGAATCTATATGATCATTAGATACTATCCTAAAAATCTTTGGATGTTCTGTTCTTTCTATAATCTCTTCCCTTTCCCATAATTCTTCTTTTAGTTTTTCTCCAGATCTTAATCCTGTAACTTCTATCTTTATATCCTCCAAGGAATAGCCTGAAAGTTCTATAAAGTTTTTTGCAAGATCCATGATTCTTACTGGTTTTCCCATATCAAGAACAAATAAATCTCCCGATCTTCCTATAGCACCTGCTTGGAGAACAAGCCCCACAGCCTCAGGAATAGTCATGAAATATCTTTCCATTTCAGGATGAGTAATAGTTATTGGTCCTCCTTTTTCTAACTGTTTTTTGAAAACCTCTAATACACTCCCTCTACTTCCAAGAACATTTCCAAATCTCACTCCTATTAGTTCTGTTTCAGAATTTTTGTTATAACATTGAATAAGTATCTCCCCTATTCTTTTTGTTGCTCCCATAATACTAACAGGATATACTGCTTTATCTGTGGAAATGAATATAAATTTTTTTACTCCAAAACTTATAGAAGATTCTATAATGTTTATTGTTCCAAAAATATTATTAAAAACTGCCTCATCAGGATTTTCTTCCATTAAAGGTACATGCTTATGAGCTGCAGAATGAAAAACTATATCTGGTTTTTCTTGAGAAAAAATATGAAATATTCTATCTTTATCCCTTATATCCGCTATATAGGATTTTAATTGTATATTAGGAAAATTACTTTTAAGCTCCAATTCTATATTAAATATGCTATTTTCTCCCCTTCCTAAGAGAATAATTGCTTTTGGATTATATTCTGAGACCTGTCTACATATTTCTGCCCCAATGGATCCCCCAGCTCCTGTCACTAAAATTTTTCTTCCCTCTATATAATATTTTATTTTCACAGAATCTAAATTTATTACATCCCTTTCTAACAGGTCTTCTATCTTTACATTTCTTATTTTACTCACACTTACCCTTCCATCTATAAGCTCCCAAATACCAGGTAGAATCTTCACAGGAATTTTCAGTTTAGATGTCATGCTTACTATATTTCTTATTAAAGATGGAGGAGCAGAAGGAATAGCAATTATTATTTCTTGAATCCTTTTTTCTAAGGCAATTTGAGGTAAAGATGCTATTGGTCCTAAAACCTTTACTCCATGGATATTTTTTCCTATTTTTTTAGGATCATCATCTAAAAATCCTACTACATTATAATTTAAATCTTTATGAGTTTTTATTTCCCGAAGAATTTTCTCTCCAGCATCCCCTGCCCCAATAAGAAGTACTCTTTTTGAAGGAAAAGATAAAGAAGAATTCTTAAATCTTCCTCTCTCATATGTCCATCGTGTTATAGCTCGAAAAGAAAAGAGAGCAAGAAGGGTGAGAATATAAGAGATAACTATGGTAGAACGAGGTAGACCATTTATAGGAAATAGAAGATAAGAAAGATAAAATAAAAGCTTTTCTAAGGTTATAGTTAAAGTTAAATCCTTTAGACCTTCTAAGCTAAAATATTCCCAAAGAGAATTGTGAAGTTTAAAAGTAAATAAATATAAAATTAAAAAAATAGGAATTTCTCGAAAAAGAACAAAAGGAATAATACTCCAGTATTGAGAAGGAAGAGAAAACTCGAATCTTATAAAAAAGGAGAAAATCAAAGTAAGGGAAAAGGTTAAAGTATCAAGGAGAACATGAAGCATGGAATTTTTTTGTAAATTTAATAACTTTCCTAATAACATTTTTCCCTCTTCAATTTTTATTTATATTATTATATACTACAGACTTCATCATTAAAAGGATGTGATATATATCACATTTTTTATTTTTAATTTATTACTTTACTTCTCACATAATTCAATTCTCACTTCATATTCCGGTTTTTCTAAAAGATTTTTACAATCTTCTCAGGTGAGACCAAAAGCAATAACATCATAAAAAATCTCATGTTCCTCTATAAATTTGGAGTATTTAGTATTTACCTAATAACATAATCTCTTGTCTTAGAGAATTTTAACAGAGATTTTAAATAACATCAAATTAAATTCTTATTATATAATATTTTTAGAAAAAGAAATTTTTTTAGGAGGAAAGGATATGTCCAAGAAGATTGCTTTTATTGGAGCGGGAAGCTTTGAATTTACAAGAAACCTTGTTAGAGATCTTTTAACTTTTCCCTCTTTTCAAGATGCTACTATTGCCTTAATGGATATTAATGAGGAAAGACTTAATTTTTCAAAAACTGCAGTAGAAAAGATAATCTCTACAGGAAAGTATCCTGCAAAAGTTTTAGCTACCTTAGATAGAAAAGAGGCTATAGAAGGGGCAGATGCTGTTATAATTACAATCCTTGTGGGAGGAGTCCAAGTTTGGAGACACGATATTGAGATTCCAAAAAAATACGGAGTAGATATAAACGTTGGTGATACCAGGGGACCTGCTGGAATTTTTAGAGCTTTAAGAACTATTCCTGTAATGATTGATATAGCAAAGGATATTGAAAGATATTGTCCTAACGCTATAGTTTTAAATTATACAAATCCTATGGCAATGCTTATAAGAGCTGTTCAAACAGTATCAAAGATTAAAATTGTGGGACTTTGCCACAGTGTACAAGGGACTGCTATGATGCTTGCAAAATGGATTTCTGCTCCCATGGATGAAATAACTTATTTTTGTGCAGGTATAAATCATCAAGCATGGTTTTTAAAATTTGAGTGGAAAGGAAAAGACGCTTATCCTTTGATTAAGGAGGCTATTCTAACAAGACCTGAGATCTATAATGAAGAGATCGTAAGAAATGAGATGTTTTTACATCTGGGATATTATGTTACAGAGTCCAGTGGACATAACTCTGAATATAATGCATGGTTCAGAAAAAGACCTGATTTAATAGAAAAATATTGTATTCATGGGACTGGATGGAATCCAGGAGAATGGGGATTTATTTTAAAAGAGTATCTAAGAAGGGAAGATACTTGGAAAAATGATATTAAAAACTGGATAGAAAAGGAGCCTGTAAATTTAGAAAGAGGACATGAATATGCAGCTTATATTCTTAACGCATGCATTGGAGATGGAAATCCCTTTGAATTCAATGGAAATACAAGAAATTTTGGACTTATAGACAATCTTCCTTATGGAGCCTGTGTAGAGGTCCCTATGATAGCTTCTAAAAGAGGACTAGATCCTTTAAAGGTGGGATCTCTTCCCCCTCAACTTGCAATTTTAAATTACATTAATTCTTCATGTGAGGAACTTGCTGTAGAGGGTGCTTTAGAGGGAGATCCTAAAAAAGTATTTTATGCTATATGTTATGATCCTCTTACTTCTGCAGTTCTTTCTCTTTCCGAAATAAAGGATATGGTTAAAGAAATGTTTGAAGTTAATAAAAATTACTTACCTCAATTTAAGAATTTTGACTTATAAAATAAAAAAGCCTGCCATCAAAAGATGGCAGGCAAAGTTTTAAAAAAAATCTTATTTTACTAACTTTAGATTTCCAAAGCTTGATGGATTTTGCCAGTTTATATTTTCTACCTCATTCCAAGCAATTATTCCTACTCTACTTCCAAATTTGTCTGCATCATTTATCTGCACATCAAATCCTATTATATCCCCTTCTTTAAGTTTCTTAGTCTTCATCTTTACCTGTGCTTCTACAATAAATCCAAAATTTGTAATTTTTGTAGCAGTTAAGAAATAGTCCTTTGACGCTCCAGTACCAAAAGTTTGTCGATTCTCAAAGTTCACTCTATATTGGGCATCATTGGAATCATAAGATGTTTTCTTTGCATTGTCTTCATCAATAAAAAATTCTACAGAGTCTTGTTCCCATGGATTGGTATTATCTTTATTTAATAACGAATCATAAACCTCTACCCAAATATATACACTATCTTCATCCCACAATACTCTAAATTTTGCATAAGATGTTTTTCCTTTAATTCCTTGAACATAGCTATCAGTTAAATATTCTTCAGTACTTTTCCAAACCTCATCCATTTCTCCATCTACTTTAGGTTTTCCATACTTTGCAGTTGCTAATTTACCTTTAAGCTCTTGTGCCCCAATAATGGTAAAAGAGAGAAGTAGAAGAAGAGCTATAAGAATAAAAAATTTAGGCTTGTTCATGATGAACCTCCATTTTAAAAATTTTAACTAAATTATAATTTAATTATAATTATTTGTCAAAAATAACAGTATAAGTGATATAATAATTTCTAGAGGTATATATTAAATGGGAATTATAAGATTATTTATTACAAGCTTTTTAATGGGATTTTCTGGGGCTTCCGCTCCAGGTCCTTTAATGACATTAGTATTGACTCAAAGTAGTATTGGAGGATGGAAGAAATCTTTAGAGATTGTTTCTGGACATGCTATTTTGGAGGGAATTCTTGTAATTTTACTTCTTTTAGGACTTCAACCCATACTAAGAACTCCTATTTTTTTAAAGTTTTTTAGCTTTATAGGAAGTTTATTTTTGATATATATGGGAGCAAGTCTTTTATTAGATATTATTAAAGACAGAATTCCTATTTTAAAAAATTATGATAATCCCATAAAAAATAATCCTTACTCTTTTAATCCCTCTTTGATTCTTGCTGGAGCATTAACCTCCCTTGCAAATCCCTACTGGCTTCTTTGGTGGTTAACTATTGGAGTATCTTTTATAGCTCAAGCAAAAAATTATTTAATAGTAGGACTATTAAGTTTTTATATTGGTCATATATTATCTGATTATGCGTGGTATATGTTTATAGGAATCATTGGCCAAAGTCTTTCTCTTCCCTTTTGGAGAAAAATATATAAGTATATTTTATATTTTGCGTCTATCTTTCTTTTAATTTTTGGAATTTATTTTTTAAGCTATATTTTTAGAGAAATCCCTTAAATTAAATAAAAGCTATAGTTATGCAAGGTTTTTTTCGTGCTTTAAGAAGTAGAAATTTTCGGTTATTTTTTAGTGGACAAGCAATATCTCTAATTGGAACTTGGATGCAACAAACTGCTACAAGTTGGCTAGTTTATCGCATCTCAAATTCCTCAGTAATTTTGGGAACAACTGCTTTTTTAAGCCAAATTCCCAATCTTATTATATCTCCCTTTGCAGGAGTATTTTTAGATAGGTTTAGTAAACATAGAATTTTAATTCTTACTCAATCTTTGTTGTTTTTACAGGCAATTATCCTTTCAATCTTGACTCTTACTCATAGAATAGAGATCTATCAAATCTTATTACTAAGTCTTTTTCTTGGAATTGTAAGTTCTATAGATGCGCCTACTCGACAATCCTTTGTAATAGAAATGGTAGAAAGAAAAGAAGATTTAGGAAATGCCATTGCTCTTAATTCTTTTCTATTTAATAGTGCAAGATTAATTGGTCCCATGATAAGCGGTATTTTAGTTGCCCTAGTGGGAGAAGGGATATGTTTTTTAATTAATGCCATAACGTATATTGCTGTAATTTTTGCCTTAATCTTAATGAAATTAAAAAAAAGAGAATTTGAAAAATCTCAAAATAGTATTCTGGAAGATCTCAAAGAAGGAGTTTATTATTCTTTTAATTCAATAGTAGTAAAAAATGTATTAATATTTATTTTTATCGCAAGCCTTATTTCTTCTTCTTATAGTGTTCTTTTGCCTATTTTTGCCTCAGAAATTTTAAAAGGAGGTTCTGAAACCTTGGGATTTCTTATGAGTAGTACAGGATGCGGAGCTTTAATGGGAGCTTTATATCTTGCAGGAAGGAAAAATATAAAGGGTATAGAGAATATTATTGTATATGCACTGTTTTTTGCTGGTTTCGGACTTATTCTTTTTTCCTCTTCAAGAAACATATTTTTTTCAATTTTTAGTTTGATTATAGTTGGTATGAGTTTTATGCTAAATGCAGTATGTAGTAATACTTTAGTACAAACTATTATTGATGATCATATAAGGGGAAGAGTTATGAGTTTTTATGTTACATTTTTCATGGGAGCTATGCCCATTGGAAGTTACATTGGTGGGTTAATAAGCAAATTAATAGGTCCCTCAAACACTGTTTTATTAGGAGGAATAATTTGTATTATAAGTGCTTTAATTTATTATTCAAGGCTACCTATTTTAAGAGATAAAATCTATTCTAAGATAAAGATTGTAAGTTCTTAGCAAAAAGAGATGGAATATCCTCTCCAATACCTATTAAATGTATTTCCTTAAAACTATGGGATTCCTTCTTAATAAAATCAATTATTGTTTCTATAATTATCTTTGTTCCTAAATCCTGAGGAAAACCAAAAATTCCACAACTTATTGCAGGTATACTTAGGCTTTTAATATCCTTTTCCGCTGCTAATTTTAATGTGCTTTGCACTGCCTTTTTAAGCTTATTATACTCATCTCCTTCTCCCCATCTTGGTCCCACAGTATGAATCACATATTTTGCTTTTAAATTTCCAGCAGAGGTAATCATTGCCTCTCCCGTGGGAATGGGCCCATATTTTTGGATATATTCATCACTTTCTTTTTGAATAATCTCTCCTCCTGCTCTTACTATTGCTCCTGCAACACCTCCACCATGTTTTAAGTAATTATTAGCAGGATTTACTATTGCTTCCGTATCCTCCTGAGTAATATCCCCTTTAATAACCTTTATATTCACTCCCTGAATCTCTTTTTGGTATATAATCTCCATCTATTCTCACCTCAATAAAAAGTGTAATTTTTTCCTTTAAATTAGTCAAGAAAAATTTTTTCTTGCTTTTATTTTTAAAAGATTATATTCTTATAGATAATGAAAAAGGAATATCCCATTTTAGAGATTAATCTACCTGCTATTTATCATAATGCAAGAATAATTGTAGCTAAAGCAAAAGAGCAAGGTATATCTATTGATGGAGTTACAAAAGTTGCCTTGGGAGATCCTAAGATTGGGGAAATATTAATAAGAGCAGGAGTAAGAGGAATATCTGATTCCAGAATTGAGAGCATTAAAAGAATGAGAAAACTTAAAACAGAATTTACCCTTATAAGAATTCCCTCTCGGTCCCAAGTTGAAGATATTTTAAACTATGTAGATATAAGTCTAAATTCAGAATTAGATATTTTAAGAGAGTTAAATAATTATGCAGAAAAGATAAGAAAAAAGCATAAAGTAATAATTATGGTAGAAATGGGAGATTTGAGAGAAGGTATATGGGATAAAAAAGAATTAGAAAAAATTGTAAAAGAAGTTTTAGCCATGAAAAATATTGAACTTATAGGCATAGGTACAAATTTTACTTGTTTTGGAGGGGTAATACCTACGAAGGAAAAACTAGAAGAATTTGCAGAAATTGCAGAGAATATAGAGAAAAAATTTAATATAACTTTTTCTTTAGTCTCAGGAGGAAATTCCAGCACTATTCCTTTACTTTTTAAAAAGGAAATTCCAGAAAAGATAAATCATTTGAGAATTGGAGAGGCAATTATGCTAGGAAAAGATACTGCCTACAGAAAACCTATTCCAGGAGGAAGAACAGATACTTTTAAAATATTAGCAGAGATTATAGAATTAAAGGAAAAACCTTCGGTTCCTTGGGGAATAATAAATGAAGATGCCTTTGGTCATAAACCTTTTTTTAAGGATAAGGGTATAAGAAAAAGAGCATTATTAAATATGGGAAGACAAGATATAGATCCTAAAGGATTAATTCCTGAATATTCTGATATAGAAATTCTAGGAGCAAATTCTGACTATTTAGTAGTTGATCTTGGAGAACATACAGAACTAAAATTAGGAGATGCTATAGCTTTTTCTCTAAATTATTCCGCTCTTCTTCAAGCCTTTACTTCGCCTTTTGTGAGGAAAATCTACAAGGAGGCAGACTTATGAAAAAAAAAGTTATTATTATGGGGGCAGGAGGAAGAGATTTCCATAATTTTAATGTTTTATTTAAAGATAATCCTCTCTATGAAGTTGTAGCTTTTACAGCTACTCAAATTCCCGGAATTGAAAATAGAATATATCCTCCCGAACTTGCAGGAAGCTTATATCCTAATGGAATTCCTATTTTTTCGGAAGAAAAACTTCCAGAACTTATTAAAGAATATAAAGTAGACGAGGTTATCTTTTCATATAGTGATGTATCATATTTATATGTTATGCAAAAGGCAAGCCTTATTATGTCTCTTGGTGCAGATTTTAAGTTAATTGGTACAGAGACAATGCTGAGAAGTAAAAAACCTGTAGTAAGTGTATCCGCAGTAAGGACTGGTGCTGGCAAAAGTCCAACCACAAGATATATTGTGAAGATATTAAAGGAAATGGGCTTAAAAACTATAGTAGTAAGACATCCCATGCCATACGGAAATTTAAATAAGCAAAAGGTACAAAGATTTGAAAACTTTAGCGATTTGGATATTCATGAATGTACTATTGAAGAAAGAGAAGAATACGAACCTCTTTTAAGAGAAGGAGCCATTATATATGCTGGAGTAGATTATAAAGAAATTTTAAATGAGGTAGAAAAAGAAGCAGATGTTATTGTATGGGATGGAGGAAATAATGACTTCCCCTTTTTTAAACCTGATCTTTTTATTACCATTGTAGATCCTTATAGAGCTGGACATGAGATATCTTATTTTCCAGGAGAGATAAATCTATATTTGGCGGATATTATTGTAATAAATAAAGTGAATACTGCTCCTAAGAAAAATATTGAGAAAATTGTAGAAAATATAAAGGAAAGAAATAAAAAAGCAAAAATCGTATATGCAAGTTTGCCTATAAAATCTGAAAGAGACGAAAATTTAAAAGGGAAAAAAGTACTGGTGGTAGAGGATGGGCCAACAGTAACCCACGGAGAAATGCCTTTTGGAGCAGGTTATTTATACGCCCAAAATATGGGAGCAGAAATTATAGATCCAAGACCCTTTGCTACAGGTTCTATTAAATCTACTTATGAAAAATATCCCCATATAGAAAAAGTCCTGCCCGCATTGGGGTATAATAAAGAGCAATTGAAGGAATTAGAAGAAACTATTAAGAAAATTCCCTGTGACTTTGTGGTTATAGGAACACCTATAGATTTAAGATCAGTAATTAATTTTCCTCAAAGATCCTTCAGAGTGTATTATGAGTATAAAGAAGAAGGGACTCCTAATTTAAAGGATTTAATAAAACAGTGGTGGAAGAGAGATTAAAAATTAAATTAATTAGGATAATTTTTCCTTCAACCATTTGATTGATTTGTTACCCCAAATTTCATGTCCACCCTCAAAGAATTCCCATTGAATATTATCAGAAAATCCCAAAAATTCATAAACTTTTTTAATCTTTTCTAGAGAAAATTTCGTAGCAGAAATTGGAAAAATATTATCATAAATTCCATGTTCAATAAAAAGATATCTTGGAGCAATTAGAGATGCTATATCATACATCTCAGCATAATTTAATATTCCTGGTATGTAATTACACTCACAATGAGATATAGATAAAATGCTATCTTTAAAGGTATTTAAATAGCCACTTATAACTGTAGCTCTTATCCTATCATCTAGCGCAGATACAAAAAGAGAAGTAGTCCCTCCCCCTGAAATCCCCATTATACCTATAGAATCCCTTTTTACTTCTTTTCTTTCTTGTAAGTAATCAATAGCTCTTATTAAATCCCAAACTCTTATTCCTAAGAGAGGCTTTCCCAGCATTAATCCCCAGAAAAACAATTTTCTACATGAAGATTTATTCTTATCTTTATTCATATCCTCTTTTAATCTTCTTTCTCCAAAACCTAATTGTTCCACAGCCAAGGTAATAAATCCCTCTCTGACAAGGGTTAAAGCAAAATCCTTTTGGTAGCCTGTTGGAATAATTCTTTCAGTTCCATCTATATTTATTCCCACAATATCATCCTTTCCATATCCATGTCCAGGAACTGCAATAACTGCTGGTTTTGGAAAATCTAAGTTTTTCGGTATAAGAAGATAACCTACAACTTTAATATTCTTATGAGAATAAAATATAATTTTCTCTCTAATATATTCATTGAATTCTTTTTTTTCTAAAATCTCACTGTTTAAGTCTATTTTTTCAGGAAATCCTCCCAAAAGATCTTTAATCTTACTTCTTAGCTCTTCTCTCCATATTTTCCAATCTTCTATGGACTGAGCTTTAAAACTATATATTCTTTCCTTCGTATATAATTCCTCAAAATATTTTATTGGATCATAATTTACCATTACATTCTCTTTATCCCTTTGCAATTTTCACAAGAAGAGGTAATAAATCTTTTCCTTTTATCCTTCCAAGTTTACCCTTAGAGCAGGCACTCTCCCCAAAATATTCACTACCATCCCAAGGAAGCCCTGAGGTTACTATCATAAGAGGAACGGGATCCTCTGAATGAGCCTTTAAAGAGCATGGAGTTGAATGGTCTGCAGTTACAGCAATCACTACTTTATCAAGGTCTAAGCTGGGAAGTAGATTGGCAAAAAATTCTGCATCTATTTTTTCTATGCTTTCCTTCTTTTTATCAATAAGTCCATCATGTCCAGGCACATCAGGACCTTTAAGATGGGCATAAACTCCGTCAAACTCTTTCAAGGCAAAAAGGACCTTTTCTGCCCAAAGTTTATAATTACTAGAATCCTCGATAGGAATTTCTTTCATTCCTGTAAGAAGGGCAATACCCCTTTCTACTGGCATTTCTACAATACTTCCAAAGGAAATTCCATAAAGCTCTTTCAAGGTAGGAATTTTAGGTAAAGAATCTCCTGCATCCCTTAGAAGAATAATATTTGCGGGTTTTTTACCTTCTTCCTTTCTTTTTTTATTTATTTCTGAGTTCTTTAAGACTTCAAAAGCCTTCATAACAAATTCATCGGTTAATCTTGCAGATTCTTTTGCCTCAAAGGAGTCATCTAAGGGGATACACTTTTGTACCTCTGTAGGGGGATTTGTAATAGCAATACTATAGGGTCCATGCCTCTTATAGCCAGGATCTATATTTTCTACGTTAGCAGATAATTTTCCATCTTTCTTCCTAATAACCAATACTCCTCTATGCCCTACTGTAGCTTTAAAAATAAAATCCGCACCCTCCAATTTAACTTTATTATTAACTTCTTCTGCAAGAGCCTTTGCTTCTTCGGTAGTTAAATTTCTTCCTGCCCTTCTATCTAAAATCTTTAATGTATTCTCATCTACAGTAGCAAAATTTGCTCTCCAAGCAAGATCCCCATCTCTCACTTCTATATCCGCTCCATGAGCTTCTAATGGACCTCTTCCTGTATAGTATTTGTCTACATCGTATCCTAAAATACTTAATACTGCTGCATCAGATTCAGGAGCAATGCCCTCAGAAATAGGATCCATAAGTCCTAGTTGTCCTTTTTTTGCTAAACTATCCATAAAAGGAGTATAAGCAGACTCAAGAGTAGTTTTTCCTCCAAGTATTTCTTCTGGTCTTCCACCAAGTCCATCAAGAACAATGTAGAGAATCTTTTTCATACTAATCCTCCTTTCTTATATTTTCCCTATAGGCATTAAGTATAATGGAGATTCATTCTTTTGTAAATTAAGAACTCTTTTAACTTCTTCGTCATAAAAAGCACCAATAGCAACAGTTCCAAGATTTAAAGATACACATTGAAGATAGATATTTTGAGAACAATGACCTGCTTCCATATACACATATCTTATTCCCCTCTCTCCATATTTTACTGTAGTTCTTTCAAAAACTGCTGAAATTACTACAACTATAGAGGCATTTTTTATCCATTCCTGTCTCAAAGCAGAAATATATAGATCATTTCTCTTATCTCCCTTTAATACTAATATTATTTCATGAGTCTCGGGCTTATATTTATAAACTCCGGGTTCTAAATCCTTTACCTTCCCTGCAACTAAATAAATCTCCAAGGGATAAAGAGCACCAGCAGAGGGAGCAGTTCTAAATCCTGTTCGTTTATCAGTAATTCCTTGAGCAGACCACAATATCTGGGATATTTCTGTAAGACTTAATGCCTCATCTTTATAAATTCTTATGGATCTTCTCCTTAATAAAGCTTCTTCCACAGAGATATTACCTTTATACCTCGGCTCAGGAAGCTTTATTATTCTTGTCTCCCCTTCCACTATATTCCATAATCCTAAAAAAACCAAAAAAAATAACAAGTATTTCATTTTCTCACCTCCATTTTCTTAAATTATATCATCTAATTTTCTGTTATAATTCTTGTTATGAGAGAAGGAATTAAAAATTTTTTAGAAAGACTAAAAAGAGAATTAAATCCTGAACAGGAAAAGGTAGTTTTAGAAGGAGATGGTCCTTGTTTAGTTTTAGCAGGACCAGGATCTGGAAAAACAAGAACTATTGTATATAGAGTCGCTTATCTTTTGGCATGTGGAGAGGATCCATCTCGCATTATGCTTCTTACTTTTACAAATCATGCGGCAAAGGAAATGTTAAATAGAGTTGTTTCTCTTGTCCAAAAAAATCTAAGTATTGTCGGTGGTACCTTTCACCATGTAGGAAATAAATTTTTACGAAAATATATAAAGGAATTAGGAATAGATGAGAATTATAATATCTTAGATAGGGATGATGGTAGAGAAATCATAAAAGATTGCATAGAAGAGTTGGAAAAAGATTTCAATAGTGAGATCCTACAAGAAATTTTTAGCTACAGAATAAACACTGGAAAAAGTTGGGAAGAGGTTCTTCAAGAAAAAGCCCCCCATCTTATGGAAAATTTAGATATTATAAAAGAAATTCATAAGATGTATGAGGCCAATAAGAGAAAATTAAATGTAATGGATTATGATGATCTTCTTTGGTTCTGGTATAAATTATTGCTAGAAAAAGAAAAGATAAGAGAACTTTTAGATGAGCATTTCCTATGGGTTCTTGTGGATGAATATCAAGATACCAATTGGCTTCAAGGAGAGATTATAAGACTTCTTAGACAAAGTAATAAAAATATCTTAGTAGTAGGAGACGACGCCCAGAGTATTTATTCCTTTAGAGGAGCAACTCTTGAAAATATGTTGAATTTTCCTAAAATTTTTGAAAACACAAAAATTTTCCATCTAATAAGCAATTATAGGAGCACTCCTGAGATAACAAATCTTGCTAATGAGATAATAAAGAATAATAGAAATCAATATCATAAGGAATTAAAAGCTATACCAAAATCAGGACCAAAACCTAAACTAGTATGGGCCTATGATGAAAATGAAGAAGCAAGATTTATAGCAGAAATGATTAGAGAAATTCACAAAGAAGGAACACCCTATAAAAATATTGGAGTTCTCTTCAGATCCAACTATCAATCTATGTCCCTTCAAATGGAGTTAACAAGAAAGGGAATTCCCTTTGAGGTAAGGGGAGGATTAAGGTTTTTTGAGCAGGCTCATATCAAAGATATGCTATCCCTTCTTAAGATTTTATATAATCCTATGGACCAGATATCTGCCCAAAGATTCTTTAGATTATTTCCAGGAATTGGAAGAACACATAGTAAAAGATTAGCAGAGATTATTTATGAGAGTAAATCCCTTGAGAGAATATTTTTACTACCTATGAAGGGAAGAACTTTAGATGGAGTAAGAGAAATAAAAAGAATTTGGGATGGTTTAAGAAATGTTCCTTTTGAAAAAGATATTTCGGGAACATTATCTTTCTTTTTCAGAGAATATTATGCTGATTATCTTAAAAGATATTACTTAGATTATTATGAAAGAAAAAAGGATATAGAACAGTTAATTATTTTAGCAGAAAGATACGATAATCTAGAAAATTTCTTAAGCGAATTATCTTTATATACCTATACAGGAGAAAGAATTATAGAAGAGGAAGAAGAAAAAGATATTTTAGTTCTTTCTACTATTCATCAAGCAAAGGGATTAGAATGGGAAGTAGTTTTTGTAATGAGATTAGTTCAAGGAGAATTTCCCAATCACAGAAGTATGGAAAAGGGATTAGAAGAAGAAAGAAGACTTTTTTATGTTGCTACTACAAGGGCAAAAAGAGAACTCTTTTTAACCACAGTTCTTACTCGCTTCAATAAAAATCTTCACTCCTTTTCTAAACCCTCTATCTTTATTGAAGAAATTGACAGGAAAAAATTATTAGAGGAATGGGTAGTAAAAGATATCTACCCTACTATACATTCTTAAGAAGTTCATTAGTCTGTTCTGCATATATGAAATCAACTACTTCTACATCCACATTTTTTACCCCTTCTATTTCTTTTAAGGACTTTTTAATTGATAAAGCAAGTTGTACCCCTAAGGGACAAAAAGGAGTCGTTGGTCTAAAAACAACTTTCACATTTCCATCCTCATTTACTTCTAAATTTTCAATGGTATTTAAAGTAACGAGATCTAATCCTACCTCTGGATCAATAATTTCTCTTAATTTATTTTCTATCTTTTCTTTCAAATTCATACCATTCACCTCGTAATTTTTTATAATATTTTATCATATTTTGTAGTAAAATATAATTAAAAATCTTTTTTAAGAGAGGGAAAAAATGAAAAAAATTTTAGTAGTTGATGATGAACCATATATTAGAAATTTAGTTGTTGAAACCTTAAATTATTTAGGAAAATACGAACTTATAGAAGCAGGAACAGGAAAAGAAGCTTTGGACTTAGTAATAAAAGAAAAGCCTGATTTAGTAATTTTAGATATTATGCTTCCTGATATTGATGGCTACACAATCTGCGAACAGATCAAGGAAAATCCAAATCTAAATACCTCAGTATTAATATTATCTGCAAGATGTAGCGAATTAGATCAAAGAATTGGATTTGGTATGGGCGCAGATGATTATTTAACAAAGCCCTTTACTATAAAAGATTTGATTGAAAAAGTACAAAACCTCCTTGAGAAAAGTCCATGAGAGGTATAGAAGAGAATATTAAAAAAGAAAAAATAATATCCTTTATTAGGGCAATATTTTTACTTACTTCTCTTATTCTTATTAAACTTGATTTCATTCCCACTTTTAATCCTAATTTATTTGACATCCTTCTTATTGTTTATTCCATATATATTCTTTTTACGACCTTCTTCCCTATTTACTCATATGGTTTTGTATATAGACATCAGATTTTTTCTGCTATTGATACTTTACTAATTGCATCTTTAGTATATCTAACAGGAGGAGTATTGAGCAGTTTATACTTATTTCTGCTCTTTCCAATAATCTCTGCATCTTTAAGGTACGATTTTAAAACATCAATAACTTCTGCTATTCTTGTAACATTGATTTTTCTATATTTTGGAATTATTCAGGAAGAGGAAACCATATTAAGTTCTGTATTATCTAGGGTTGCAGAATTAGGAGGACTTTCTATAATCTTAGCCATATTTTTAAATTATGTCGCTAAGGAAACCCTGAAATTACAATTAAAAATGAAGGAATCAGAAACTTTTCATAAAATAACTCAGATTATTAATTCCTCTCTTGATTTTGACGAGATTCTTTTTTCTATATTAGATTCTGCAATAAAACTTTTAGATGCAGATGGGGGAACCATATTTATAAAAGATAAGGAAACAGGAGAGCTGATATTTGAAAAGGTTGTAGGTGAAAAGGCGAAGAATTTGATGGGAAAGAGAATTAAAAAGGGCGAAGGGATAGTAGGATGGGTTATAGAAAAGGGAGAAGGAATTGTTATTGAAAATGCTTCCCATGATAAAAGATTTTCTCCATACTTTGATGAAATCACAGGTTTTAGAACAGGGTCAATTATTTGCACTCCTCTAAGAATTGATAATGAAATAATTGGGGCTTTAGAAATAGTTAATAATATAAAAAAGAAACCCTTCACAAAATATGAATTAGAATTAGCTATGAATTTTGCAAATGAAGCATCTATTGCTCTAAATAAAGCTATATTATACAATGCGGTAAACACTGAAAAGGAAAGAATGCAGAAAATTCTTGAAAATATAGCAGATGGTCTTATTATTCTTGATAATAGAAAAAATTTGAAGATGATAAATCCTATCGCTCAAAACATTTTCTCTATTACATCTCAAGATTTAGGAAAAAACTGCAAAGAAACATTAAAATGCAAAGATTTAAAGGGAAACATATTATGTGTAGACTGCCCGCTGGATAAGTTATATAGTCAACAAATTCCTTATTTACAATACGAGATGAAGATATATTCTCAAAACCTGAAAGAGATTATTCTAGGCTGTAATCTTTCTGCAGTATGGGATAACTCTAAGTTATTAGATTATATTTTAGCAGTAAGAGATATAAGTCTTTCTAAAGAGATAGATAGATTAAAATCTGAATTTGTCGCTAATGTATCCCATGAATTAAAAACTCCTCTTACTGCTATAAAGGGTTATAGTGAGCTTTTACTCACTCAAAAACCAGAAGAAGAAAAATTTAAGAATTATCTCAAAATTATAAATCAAGAAGCAGAGAGGTTAACAAAACTTATAAATGATCTCTTAGATTTATCAAAATTAGAAGAAGGAAGAATGGAAATAAAAAGAGAGATCGTAGATATAAAAAACATAATAAAAGAAAGAGCATTATTTTTCCAATCCCAAACCACAAAGCATAGTTTCATTTTTTCTTTTCCTGCCTATCCCATATTAATCTCGGGAGACCAGGATAGATTAACTCAGGTATTCCACAATCTTATTGATAATGCAGTAAAATATTCTCCAAAAGGCGGAAATATCACCTTGTCTATTCAAGATAATATAAAAAGTGTAATAATTGAGGTATCAGATCAAGGAGAAGGGATTGCTCCTGAACATCTTCCTTATATTTTCGATAGGTTTTATCGAGCGGATAGCTCTCTAATTAAAAGAAAAAGTGGAACAGGATTAGGGCTTTCTATAGTTAAAAGTATTGTTGAAGCTCACAAAGGGAAAATAAGTGTTAATAGTAAGGTAGGAGAAGGAACAACTTTTATTCTTGAATTTCCAAGAGATTTTCCATTAACCGATCCTATAACAAAAACTATATTTCTTCCCTATTTCTTTCCCTTAGTTTGGCAATCTATTAATAATGCAGGAGAAAAAGAAATTCCTTTTGTTTTAGGATATATAGAATATGAATTTTCAGATAATAGTTTAAGTTTAAGGGAAAAAGATATTGTAAGACAGAAATTAGCTCAACTTTTAAAAAGATTCATAAGACCCACCACAGATATACTAGCTCATGGACTAGGACATTTCTACCTATTTGTCTTAGATTTTGATCCCTTAAAATTACAAATATTTATCCAACGGCTTTCTCAAGCCCTTTCCGCCTTTTCCAAAATAGAGTCAAGCATAAGACTGAAAAATAGATTATTACAATTTCCCAGTATTCCCCTTCCTGAGATTAAAGCATTCTTATCTCAAAGTTTCTACGGATTACCCCAAGAAGAAATACTGTAATTAGGAGCTTCCTTTGTAATAATCACATCATGGGGATGACTCTCCCTAAGTCCTGCGTTGGTAATTTTTACAAACTTTGTTTTAGTCCTCAATTCCTCTAAATTCTTTACCCCACAATATCCCATTCCCGCCTTTAATCCTCCTACTAGTTGAAATAACACATCTGCTACTGCCCCTCGATAGGGAACTCTTCCCTCTATTCCCTCAGGAACTAACTTGTCAGATCCCTCCTGAAAATATCTATCACTACTTCCTTCTTTCATCGCAGAGAGAGAACCCATTCCTCTGTAAACCTTAAAACTTCTTCCTTGATATATTTCTATTTCCCCTGGGCTTTCTTCAGTTCCTGCAAGAAGGCTACCTATCATAACTGCATGAGCACCAGCTGCTAAAGCTTTTACAATATCTCCAGAATATTTTATTCCTCCATCAGCTATAATAGGAACGTTATATTCCTTTCCTGCCTTTGCACAATCAAAGATTGCAGTAAGCTGTGGAACTCCTACTCCTGCTATTACTCTTGTAGTACATATTGCTCCAGGACCGATCCCTACCTTAACTACATCTGCTCCTGCCTCAATCAAAGCTTTTGTTCCCTCATAAGTTGCTACATTTCCCGCAACAATAACTGCTCTTCCTTTACAAATCTTTTTTAATTCCTTTACTGTTTCCAGTACTTTTTTGGAATGACCATGAGCAGTATCTACAACAATAACATCTACCTCTGCTTCTAATAGGGCCTTTGCTCTTTCAATTGCTTCACGTCCAACTCCTACTGCTGCTCCCACTAACAATCTTCCTTTTTCATCTTTAGCAGAATTTGGATATTGTTTCATTTTTTGAATATCTTTAATAGTAATTAGACCTCTCAATTTAAAATCTTTATCTACAATAGGCAATTTTTCTATTTTATATTTCTGTAAAATATCCTTTGCAGAATCAATGGTAATTCCAACTTGAGCCACTATAAGATTTTCTTTTGTCATAACTTCAGAAACCTTTTTATTCATATCCGTTTCAAATCTTAAATCTCGATTTGTAACTATTCCCACAAGCTTTCCATTATCTTCCACTACAGGAAGTCCTGAGATATGATATTTTGCCATTAAAGAAAGAGCATCACCAACAGTTTGGTTAGGATAAAGATAAATAGGATCTGTTATCATTCCATGCTCTGATCTTTTTACCTTATCTACTTCCTCTGCTTGTCTTAGTATAGATAAATTTCTATGAATTACTCCTAATCCCCCTTCTCTTGCCATAGCTATTGCCATCCTTGCTTCTGTGACAGTATCCATTGCGGAGCTCAAAATAGGAATATTTAGATGAATTTTTTCTGTAAGATAAGTATCAACAGAAATTTCTTTTGGTGTGACCTCACTATAATCTGGAACTAATAAAACATCATCAAAAGTTAGAGCTTCTCCTAAGAATCTATCCTGCATAATCTTACCTCCTATTTCATATATCTTTCTATTAATTCTTCAGAAATTCCATTATTTTCTGCTATATTTTTATAAATTTTACCACTTTCCCTCCATTTTCTCTCCTGAGTTTTAAAATCTACTTCTATCAAGCCAAATCTTTGAGAAAATCCTTCTGCCCATTCAAAATTATCCATAAGAGACCAATGAAGATATCCCAAAACTTTAACTCCCGCCTGAATTGCTCTATGTAATTCTATAAGATGAGAAATCAGATATTTGGGTCTCTTTTCGTCTTTTGCATCAGATATTCCATTTTCTGTTATTATTATAGGCTTTTTTACCATTTCCCAGAATCTTTTCACTACTCTATAAAAACCTTCAGGATAAATTTCCCATCCAAAATCACTTTTTTCTACATTATCAGGAACATAAATCTTTATAAAGTATGGAAAAGCTTTAACATCAAATCCTACATATAATCTTGTATAATAATTAATTCCTAAATAATCTAAAGTATCCTTTGCATAGGGTATATCTTCTCTTTTAAAAGGAGCCGAAAACTTTCCCGTAAGGATTGTTTCTAAAAAGGTTAAGTTATACAATCTATCTAGAAAGCTTTGTACTTTTTTGTCGATAAAAGAAGATGGATTAATAGGATCAAATATAATAATATTGTAAGCAATACTAACCTTTGCATCGGGTATTATTTCGTGAATAATTTCATATGCTTTTGCATGAGCCTTAAGCATATTATTAAGAACAAGAACCATTTTAGAAAGACTTTTTTCTTGAGGGGGAAACATCCCCATAAGATAACTAACAAAAGCATAGGCATTAGGTTCATTTATAGTAATCCAATATTTTACCAAGTCTTTATATTCTCTTACAACTTTTTCTACATATCTTAAAAAGAAATCAATAGTTTTACTATTCAACCATCCTCCTTCTTTTGATATCCAAAGGGGATTAGTAAAGTGATGTAATGTAACAAAGGGCTCTATTTCTTTTTCTCTTAAAGATACTATCATTTTTTTATAATGCTCTAAGGATGAACCATCAAATACTCCAAGCATAGGTTCGATTCTACTCCATTCTATGGAAAATCTAAAAGCATTGTTATTCATTTCTTTAATAATTTTGAAATCTTCCTCATATCTATTCCAAAAATCACAGGCAATTCCTGATTTTTCTTTATTTTTTACCTTTCCTTGAGTTTCAAATTCCCACCAATCATTATTGTTATTATTCCCTTCCACTTGATGGGAAGATACTGCAGTACCCCAAAAAAATCCATCAGGAAAGAGATACTTCATCTTTTCTCTCCTCCATTCTTTTAACTACTATCAGAATATCCACATAACCAATTTAAAGTATTATATCTTTCTACAATAATATATGAAATTTGCAAATATTCATCCAAATTAATATCTTTAAAGGGCTTTCCTAAAATAGGAAAATCACCATCAATGGGTTCAGGTATACACCCATCAATATATGCCTTTTCAGCAACAGATCTTATTATATCCTTTATATTTACCCCCTCAGATATAGGCTCATTTCTTTTTTCTAAATCAAAAACTTGTAATCTCCAAAACCAATATTCTGAAATATCCCTTTCCCTTTTTATCTCTTCTTCAGATCTTAATCTCACCTTTTCTAAAAAGTACTCCTTTGGCCTAAAGAGGGTAAGATTTTCAATAAGTCTTTCAGGTATAAAAAGATTATCATAGGGAGGAATCTTGGGAATTAGAGATAAAGCCCAAAGAAGAGTTCCTAAAGATTCATTTCTCCATATAGCTTTAATGATTTCCATATTATTCCACTCACCAAGAGGTTTTGAGAAAGATTCTAGTTCTTCTGAAGTTAGATAATTTAACAAATCTTCCTTTTCCATCCACGAATATAGTAATCTTACTAATTCGTTGGCAGAGTTTAAAAAATCTTTGTTTCCTTGATTTCTAACTGAAATATCTAATTCTCCTCTAACAATATAACTTCCAAGAGAAAGACATCTTAAGGCAATTTTATCTTTTTCCATTTTTTAAAAATCTCCTTTAATAATATTTTCTATATATTAGCCTTCCCAAAATTTTATTTCAAGAGTATAATTTTAATCATGAAGGTGAGGGTAGTTATAATTGCGGGTGGAAGTGGAAAAAGACTTTGGCCTATTAGTACTGAATATAAACCCAAACCCTTTTTAAATCTTTTTGGGGAGGAAAATCTTATTAAAAATACCTTCGAAAGAGCTAAAAGAATTTCCAAGGATATATCTATGGTGGTAAATATAAAACATAAAAGATATGTAGAAGATCTACCTGCAGAAAAGATTTATGAAATCATTGGAAGAAACACTGCACCTGCCATAGCTCTTGCATCTTTATTTTTAGACGATGAGGATATAATGGTGGTTTTACCTGCAGATCATGTAATTCCAGAAATAGATAAATTTGAAAAAATCATTCGAAAAGCAATAGATTTTGCAAATAGAAGAGATGCTCTAATAACCCTTGGGATAAAACCTACCTATCCTGAAACAGGTTATGGATATATAGAAGTGGGAGAAAAAGTTGAGGAGAATATATACAAAGTACTTCTTTTCCATGAGAAACCAGATCTTGAAAAGGCAAAGGAATATATAGAAAAAGGAAGTTTCTTTTGGAATTCTGGAATTTTTATATGGAAGAATAAATCAATTAAATCTGCTTTTATAAAATATCTTTCTGAAGACTATGGAAAGATCTATACTTTAAAAGAATATATTGGAAAAGAATCCTTCGAGGAAAAAATAGAAGAAGTCTACAAGGAAATAAAAAGTGTTTCCATTGATAAGGGAGTATTAGAAAAAGCAGAAAACATATATGTAATCCCTGCAGATTTTCAATGGAGTGATATAGGAAGTTGGGAATCTCTCTATAATGTCTTTCCAAAAGATAAGAGAGGAAATTATATAACAGGTGAGGTAAAAACACTAGACGTTAAGAACTCTCTTATCTTAAATTATTCTGATAAAGAAACAGTAGTTATAGAGGAAGAAAATATAATAGTTGTTATAACTGAAGATAAAATACTAATTTCTAAGAAAGGTTCTTCATCAAGAGTTAAGGATATTATTTAGGAGGAAAAAAATGAGAAGAATTCCAATAGCACTGCAGCTTTATTCTGTAAGGAAGGAATGTGAAAAGGATTTTGAGAAAACAATTAAAGAAATTTCTGAGATGGGATATGAAGGGGTAGAATTTGCAGGCTATTACGGAAAATCTGCAAATGAGCTTAAGAAAATACTAAATAAATATAACCTAAAGGTTGCAGGAACTCACATTCCCATTAATACTTTAATAGGAGATGAATTGGAAAAAACTGTAGAATTTAATTATATATTGGAAAACAAATATTTAATTATCCCATCTCTTCCCGAAGAATATACTAAAGATAAAAAAGGATGGGAAAAGGCTATCGAGCTCATAAATGAAATTTCTAGTAAACTAAGATCTTATAAAATGATATTAGGTTTTCATAACCATTCTATAGAATTCCAAAGACTCAATGGAGAAACTTTTTGGAATTTCTTTTTTGATAATGTTAACGAAGATGTAGTAATGCAACTAGATACGGGAAATGCCATGAATGGAGGAGCAGATCCCATAGAAATATTGAGACGATACTTAAAAAGAGCAAAGACTATTCATCTAAAAGAATATCCCTTAACTTCAAGGGCTATTGGGGAAGGGATTATAAATTGGAAAGAAATCTTTGATATATGTGAAAAAGAAGGAAAAACAGAATGGTACATAGTAGAGTATGAAAATCCCTCTTTTCCTCCTCTAGAAAGTGTTAGATTATGTTTAGAAAATATTAAAAAAATAAAAGAGTAGGGGAAAATCCCCTACTCTTTTATTTTCGTGTCGGGAATTAATGCTTTAAGAAGATCTATTCTCCATTTTTTATTTAATGGATCATAAATTCCAAAACCCGAACAAAATTCCCAATAACTCCAAGCTATTCCTCTTTTTTCAGCAGATCTTGCTACAAAAGAAGTCCATCTTACTCTCGATTCCATATCTGCTTTTGAATAGGCTCCAAATTCTCCCATGTATAATGGAGGGTTTCCATTTCTTTTACTCCAATCTACTACCATATCTAATTCTCTTTCTATTGCTTTTTTCTCTGCTTCTGTTCCTAGCCATTTTACCCCTACGGGAGGGGAAGGATTAACCCATTCTGCTCCTTGATGAGTAAAGTTAAAAGGATTATAGTAATGAAAGGTTACTATTATATTTTTATCACCTTGCGGTATTTTTAATTCGTTTAATCGATATATATTATTCCAATCAGTAGGACCTATTATAATCTTTCTTGTAGGATTCGTTTTTCTTACAATTTTTACCGCTTCCATTAAATATTCATTCCATAGATTACTTTTTAGATTCATACAGGGCTCATTTAATAATTCAAAATACAAAGTTTCAGGATAATCTTTATAATGTTCTGATATTTGCTCCCATAATTTTAAAAATCTTTCTTTATGTTTCTCAGGTTCCTGCATTATTTCTTCATAATGGTGAATATTAATAATTACATAAAGATTGTTTTTAAAAGCTTCTTTTATAACATGATCTACCCTTTCAAAAATATAAGGAGAAATTTTATAAGGTGGTTTATATTCCGCATAAGCGTTCCACCTTACAGGTATTCTTACATGGTCAAATCCTGCACTTCTAATTAAAGAAAAATACTCATCCTTTATTACAACACCCCATTGTCCTTCGAAAGGCGCTTCCAATGCATTTCCCATATTCACTCCCCGAAGAATAGGCAATTTTTCCATAGCAGAAGTCCTCCCAAGAAAAATTAAGAATATGAAAGAGAGAACTAGTAACTTTTTCATATTTTTTCCTCCTTATACCAGATGGCATGAAACAAAATGCTCTGGAGAAACCTCTCTAAAGATAGGTTCTTCTTTTCTACATATATCCATTACATATTCACATCGAGACTGGAATCTACATCCAATCGGAAGATCTATAGGAGATGGAATTTCTCCTTTAAGAGCTGGAAACTTCCTTTGACGTTCCTCATTTTTAGGCATCTTAGGAACTGATGCAAGGAGAGCTCGGGTATAAGGATGTAAAGGATTTCCATATAGCTCTTCCTTAGGAGCCAGTTCTACAAATGTCCCTAAATACATAACAGCAACCTTATCTGATAAATATCTTACTACTGCTAAATCATGAGAAATAAATAAATATGCCAACTTAAACTGTCTCTTTAGTTCATATAGAAGAGAGATAATTTGTGCTCCTATGGATACATCAAGAGAAGATACAGGTTCATCACACACAATAAACTTAGGATTCAATGCTAATGCCCTTGCTATTCCAACTCTTTGTTGTTGTCCTCCCGAGAATTCGTGGGGAAAAGAGTCTATATATTCTCTACCAATTCCTACTATATCAAGAAGTTCCATTACTCCTTTTCTTCTCTGTTCCTTAGTTCCTATGTTATGAATGATTAAAGGATCTTCTATCGCTTGTCCTATAGTCATCTGAGGATTTAAAGATGCTAAAGGATCCTGGAAAATTATTTGCATAAACATTCTTATCTGTCTTAGCTCCTCACCTTTTAATTTTCTTAAATTTATACCCTCAAAAAGGATCTCTCCATCGTCAGGCTCAAGAAGTCTTAAAACTGTTCTTCCAAGGGTAGATTTTCCTGAACCACTCTCTCCCACAAGTCCTAGAGTTTCTCCAGCGTTTATTGAGAAGGAGACATTATCAACTGCTTTTAATACCTTTCTTCCCCTGGGAAAGTATTTTTTTAAATTTTTTACTAATAAAAGTTCAGGCATTAATTTTTCCTCCCTTCACTAAATGACACGCTGTTTTATGCCCTTCTTCTATTTCTTTTAATTCTGGCTCTTCTTCCTTGCATATCTCTTGAGCATAAGGACATCTTGGATGAAATCTACAACCCGATGGGGGATTTATTAGGCTTGGTGGGTTTCCAGGAATAGGTCTCAAAGAACCTTCTTTTGTTTCAATATCTAAAGTAGAGTTTAAAAGGCCTTGAGAATAAGGATGTAATGGTTTTTTTATGAATTTATCCATGAGACTATATTCTACGATTTTTCCTGCATACATTACTATTATAGTATCACAAAAGTTCATGGCAAGAGTAATATCATGGGTTATAAATATTATACTCATTCCAAATTTTTCCTTCATATCTTGCATTAAATTTAAAATTTGAGCTCTTATAGTTACATCAAGAGCAGTAGTAGGCTCATCTGCAATAATAAGTTTTGGATTACAAGCTAAAGCCATAGCTATCATTACTCTTTGTCTCATTCCTCCTGAAAATTGAAAGGGATAATCCCAAAATCTTGTTTTATGTTCTGGTATTCCTACAACTCTTAACAACTCTATTGCTCTATCCCTTGCTTCTTTATCAGACATTACTCTATGCCAAATTATAGGTTCCATAACTTGTATGCCTATTTTCATAATGGGATTTAGACTAGTCATAGGATCTTGGAAGATTATGGAGATATCTCTACCCCTAATTTCTCTTAATTCTTCTTTAGAAAGTTTTAACAAGTCTTTCCCATCAAAAATTGCTTCACCACTTTCTATCCATCCATTTCTTCTGATAAGTCTCAAGAGAGAAAGAACAGAAACAGTTTTTCCCGACCCACTCTCTCCTACAATTCCCAAAGTCTCTCCATAGTCTAATTTATAGCTTATACCATCAACAGCCTTAACTATTCCTTCACGTCTATAAAAATATGTTTTTAGATTATTTACTCTCAATAATTCTGCCATGATTTTATACCTCACTCCTTGGATTTAAAGCATCTCTTAAACCATCCCCTAAATAATTAAAGGCAAGCATAGTAAGAGCAAAGGTTACTGCAGGAAAGATTAGAAGATGAGGGAACGCAAATACATACTGGGATGCACCACCAAGCATATTACCCCAACTGGGCATTGGTGGCCTTACCCCCATTCCAATAAGAGCTAATCCACTTTCTATCCAAATTCCGTTAGGAATTCCAAAAGCTAAACTTATTATTATAGGTCCTAACATATTGGGAAGAATATATTTTCTTATTATATAAGATTCTTTTGCCCCAAGAGCTCTTGCAGCCTCTACAAAATCTGCATTTTTTAGAGATAAAACTAATCCTCTAACAAGTCTTGCCATTCCTGGCCAACCAGTAACTCCTACTGCAAAAAGAATAGTATGCAATCCTCTTCCTAGAACAGTAACAAGAATTACATTAAATAGAAAAGTAGGAAAGGCAAACATTATATCCACAATTCTCATTAAAATAGTATCCAATCTTCCTCCCTTAAAACCTGCGATAGCTCCAAGAATTACCCCTATCACAAGGACTACAATTTGAGACCCAAAACCTATAAATAATGCATTTCTAATAGCATAAATATGCCTGCTAAGCATACATCTTCCTAAATCATCAGTCCCAAAAGGAAATCTCCAACTGGGACCTTCAAAAGTATGTCCATAATGGGGTTCATCATATGGATAGGGTGCTATAATAGGGGCAAATATTGATATAAAAATAAGAATGGATATATAAATTAAACTTGCCACTGCCATCTTGTTTTCTTTAAATCTTCTCCATGCAGAAGCCCAATATCCTGCTTTTTTTGACTTTTGAACTAAAGCTACCTCCATTTTTTAAGCCTCCCTTTTATTCATTCCAAAATTATTCATATTTAATCCTTGGATCTAAAAATGCATATATTATATCTACCAACAAGTTCATAAACATGACCGACAAAGAGAGAATAAAAGTAGAAGTAACAAGTAACGGATAATCCCGTTGAGCAGCTGCATTAACAAATAATTGTCCTAGACCAGGAACCCTGAAAAGATTTTCAATCCAAACAGTTCCCGTAAAAAGTATCGCAAGTTGAGGTCCAATTATAGTTACTATAGGAATCATAGAATTTCTTAGAGCATGTCTAATAATTACTGCTCTTTCGGTTCCTCCCTTTGCATATGCAGTTCTTACATAATCTTGGTTAAGCACATCTAAAAGACTTGATCTCATGAATCTTGCTATTGTAGCGAGGGGTGCTAAAGCAACGGTAACTACAGGAAGAATCATCTGTTTTGGAGTTTCCCATCCTGAGGTAGGAAGAACCTTTAAATAAATACTAAATATAATAACTAAAATAACACCTATGAGATAAGCAGGAAACATACTTCCTATCATAGCTACAAAAGTTGTAGTATAATCGATCCAAGTATTTCTTTTAAGAGCAGAAATAACACCAAGAGGGATACCTATAATTAATGCAAGAGCAATCGATAAAATCGCAAGTGTAAAAGTTACAGGAAATCTTCTTGCAATTTGAACTTCTATAGGCTCATTAGGATTTGAAAAGGATGGTCCAAATTTAAATCTAAAGGCATCTCCTAAATAATTTAAAATTTGCTTCCATAAAGGAACGTTTAATCCGTATTTCTCTTCGAAACCCTTTATTAAAATTTGAAGCTGTTCAGGAGTTAAAGTAGAAACTTTTCCAGCACTAGCTGAAAAGGCATTTATATTAAAGAATTCACCAGGAGCAAGATACATAAGAATATATGTGATAACTATAACTACAACAAGGGAGATAAATATAGTAACTAATCTTTTTAGAATATACTTTAAAAGTCCCATATACTTCCTCCTTAATAATAGAGGGGAGGTTTGTCCTCCCCTCTTTCTTTTTATGAATCTTAGTCCTTAAGATTTAGATATTTGAAGCAGAAGAAAGCAGGACCCCAAGAGAACTTATAAAGCATTAAGCCTTCAAGTTTTGGATTTTGTACCCATTGAGCCTTTGCTAAATATACGGGAACCATCCAATACTGATCTTGCATGATTTGTAATGCATAATGAGCAATCTTTACTGCCTCACTGAAAGGTCTATTAACAGCCCTAAGTCTCCATCTATATGCTTCCTTATTTGATGGGTTTCTACCATTATATTCTACTTGAAATCTTTCTTGGCTTGTTATTACTCTTCCTGCTAATCTCCAATAGTTAGTCTTTTCTTCTGGAGTCTTTGCAGCCTTCCATTTTTCATAAAGTTCATCAAATTGTTCATACCAAAGAGGTGGTCTTGTTAAATCTTCTCTCCATAATTTTTCTGGCTCAGTTTCCACTATCTTTTTGAATCCTGCAAGTAATGTGTTTCTTTTTTCAATTAGTGGCTTCCAATCTGCCTCAGTTTGTCCTCCTTCTTTTCTTAGCCAAGCATCATATTCCTTATCATACTCGTTGAGTCTCTTCTTTACACTAGCTGGGTAATCAAAGAACCAAATAGTATGATCAGAATTCTTAAACAATGCTCCAATTTCTAAATTATTCATAGGAGCACCAATTACAGTAAATCCAGCCTTTGCTTCAGGGGTAAAGTTTGCCCATACATAGGAATTCCAGTAAAGTCCAGACTCTACATTCTCAATTATACAATTCACTCCAAGATTCTTTTTCCATTGATCCACTATAAATTCAACTACAGGATCTCCGCCACCAGTTATGTAGAATACAAGGGTTGGAAGTCCCTTTCCACCAGGATATCCTGCCTCTGCAAGTAACTGTTGTGCCTTCTTTACATCAAAAGGAATTTCCTTCATTTTATCACCAATAGGTGATCCTTTAGGCCAATAAGAGGAAAGGGGTAATGCTCTTCCACCTAAGACTTCATTACATAATTTCTCCCTATCTATGGCCATAGCAAGGGCTTGTCTTAATTTCTTATTATCCATTAATGGATCAAATCCACGAGAAATTTGATATCCATTCCAGAATAGATCCATAACATCTTCACGGAAATGCTTAGACAAGGTTGGATCCGCTTTTACAAATTTATATTCTGGTACAGTATTTATAAATGCTGCATCAAGCTCTCCAGCCTGATATTGCTGAATTCCAAGTCCGCCGAATTTAAGTACTATCTTATCTACATTTCCTCTTTCCCCTACATAGTTAGGATTTTTGACTAAAACTGCATCCTTCCCAGGAGTCCAAGATTGAGGAATATATGGTCCATTTACTACAATCTTCCCAGGTCTCCACCAGTTCTGAGGATCCGCTTCTACAGTTTTTCTATGTAAAGGAACACCTTGAGCAACACAAAGCCATTCCTTCATATCATATCTTGGCTGAGAAAGTCTAATCTCTAAGGTATAATCATCAAGAGCCTTTACTCCAAGTTTATCCTCTGAAAGAGCTCCACTTTTCACTGCCCAGAAGTTTTCAATAAACTGATGGGGTCCAGCCCAGGCAGGAAAATCTGGTATCTTAGGGCTTGCATAGTATCTAAAAGACCATTCGAAATCCTTTGCCGTTACTGGGTCTCCATTAGACCACTTTTTATCCTTTCTCAACTTAAAAGTCCAAACTTTATAATCCTTTGAAACTGTAACACTTTGAGCAATAACAGGAACAACCTTTACTCCTCCAAGACCCTTTGGATCTGGTGCATATCCAAAAAGTCCTTCAAATATAGTTCCTTGTGCCAAGATATGTTGAGGCTGCCAATAATAAGGGGTAAATCCTGGTGTATCAAAATAGGGTAAACTTACAACTCTTTCCTTTTGTCCATTTACTATTCCTGAGAGAAGAAGAACTGAAAATAAAACAAATAACACTAAAAATCTCTTTTTATACATTTTAACCCTCCTAAAAGATTTAAGTTTTTAAATTGAACTTTTAAGGAGAGTGTTTTTTAAATAAATTATCACCTCCCTTTACAAGAATTTCTTATAGATAATTCAACAGGTAGTACTATCTTTACTGGAATTTCTTCTCGACCTTGTATTTTATTTATTAATATTTCCACAGCCAAGGAACCCATTCTCCTCTTAGGAACCTTTATAGTTGTTAGAGGAGGGTCAAAATTTCTTGCAAGATCTATATCATCAAATCCCATAACTGAGATATCTTCAGGAATTCGAAAACCTAACTCTCTTAATGCTTTAATGGCACCAATCGCAATAAGATCATTTCCAGCAAAAACTGCAGAAGGAACTTCTTTGTTTTTAGCAAAATATTCCTTTATTGCAGAATATCCACCTTCGATTCGAGGTTCTTCTGTGTGAGCAATTAAAGGTATAGTTTGAGGTAATTCTCCCATATACAATTTAAAAGCATGTAATCTCTCCTGAAAACTTTTATGGGTTTGGGGACCTGCAATATGTAATATCTTTCTATGACCTAACTTATATAAATACTCTATCCCTTGCCTTATTCCATCAAAATTATCCATTATTATAGTGGTATATTCAGGACCTATGTAATTATCCACTATTATTGTAGGAATATTATAGGAAATTAACCTCTTTGCCCAACTTTTATCCATATATCCTACTAAAAGCATACCATCAATAATTTTATCTTCTATCATAGATGGAATCGAAAAATTATCTTTTTCCTCATCCAAGGAAAGAATAGAATAAAGTAGATTAGATTTATATCTTTTTACAGCATTTTCTACTCCATTAAATACTACTGAATAAAACTCGTTAAGAACTATAACACCTAAGGAATGATGAGGGGGACGATAAGTTATAAAACCAATGGAGTAGCCCTTTTTAGGAATAGTTCTTTTTGTAAAATTGGAAATATCGTATCCTAATTCTTGAATTTTTTCTAAAATTTTTAATCTATTTTCCTGAGAAACCCCAGGCTTATTATGTAAAGCTCGTGATACGCTTGATGGATGTAGGTTTAACTCTTTAGCAATTTTTTTAACTATTCCACGCAAATTTATCCCCTCATTTGCGCAATTTGCATCTATTATATATATTCTTTCCTCGTTTGTCAATAGATATTTTAAGGGATAAGAGAATATTAAAAACCTCTTCTAAGCAAGATACATATTTAATTTTTAATAAATAATTTAATAAAGACCAGAGTTTAGTACCTACTTTCTTTTATCCTAACTCTAAAAAGTTAATTTCTAAATTCCCATAATATTATATCCTGCGTCAACATAGATAATCTCTCCTGTTATACCTGAAGAGAGATCACTAAGTAAGAAACATGCAGTATCTCCTACTTCACTGTGTTCGATATTTCTCTTTAAGGGAGCTCTCTCTTTATAGTATTCCAAGATGTCAGTAAATCTTGAAATCCCTCGTGCAGCTAAAGTACTTAAAGGGCCAGCAGATATTGCATTTACTCTTATATTATCCTTTCCAAGTTCATAGGCTAAATATCTAACAGAAGATTCTAAGGCTGATTTTGCAATTCCCATAACATTATAATTGGGAATTACCTTTTCAGAACCGTAATAAGTTAATGTAATAATACTTGAAGGAGAATTCATTATTCTTCTAAACATTCGGACCATAGAAATAAAAGAATAAACACTTATTTCCAAAGCAATTCTAAAAGCTTCTTTTGAGGTCTCAATAAAAGGAGATTTTAAAGCCTCAGTAGGAGCGTAAGCAATAGAATGAACAAGTCCATCAATCTTTCCTACTTTCTTCTCAATTTCATTAACTACTTTTTCAATGTTCTCATCCTCAGAAACATCACATTGTACCACTAAAGGTTTTTGAGGAATTTCTTTTAATAATTCCTCTACATTATCTTTAAATCTCTCATTTTGATATCCTATAATCACTTCTCCTCCAAATTTCATAATAGATTGAGCAATGGCCCATGCAATACTTCTTCTATTAGCCACATTAAAAACAGCAATTTTCTTTTTCTCTAACATAGAAACACTCCTTTCTTTTTTGATTTATATGTTAAACCTTTATTAAAAAACTTGCAACTTTCAAAAGATTTATATAGAATATAAATTTAAAAGAAAAATTTCAATTTACTGAAAGGAGCGGAAAAATCTGATTAAAGAATTTCAAAGTAAAATTCCTAAAAATTTCTGAAGACACATATATTTCTGAGAAAGCATTAATCATTGGAGATGTTATTTTAGAGAGAGAAGTAAATATATGGCCCTTTGCAGTATTAAGAGGTGAGTTTGCAAGAATTTATATTGGACGTTCTGCTGTGATTCACGGATGTAAAAAAAAGATTAAAGAGAACGTGCGGTTATATTATGAAATAAGTAAACTTTATAGGAGGTAGAATCCTATGTCCAAAATCTATCTTATGATTCCAGGTCCCACTCCTGTACCCAACGATGTATTAAGAGAAATGTCTCGAGAAATGATTAATCATAGAGGTCCAGAATTTGCAAAACTAATTTCTGAGACCACTGATCTTTTAAAGAAAGTCTTTAAGACAAATAATGATTGTTTCATCCTAACAGCATCAGGAACAGGAGCTATGGAAGCATCTGTAGTAAATTTCTTTTCCCCTGAAGATAAAGTAGTTGTAGGTGTGTGTGGAGTATTCGGGGAAAGATATGCAAAAATATGTTCTGCTTATGGATTAAATGTTGTCAGAATAAAAACTCCCTTAGGAAAAGGAATTGAACCTTATGAATTAGAAAAAGTTCTTGAAGAAAATCCCGACACAAAAGGAGTCTTTCTAACTCATAATGAAACATCTACAGGAGTAACTTTAGATTTGAGAGAACTTGCACCTATTGTAAAGAGAAGAGGGATATTATTATTAGTTGATGCTATAAGTTCTCTTGGTGCTATAGATCTTCCTACTGACGAATTAAATATAGATGTAGTAGTTTCTGCATCTCAAAAAGCTCTAGAAACTCCTCCGGGGATAAGTATGATTTCTGTAAGTCCTTTAGCATGGGAATATTACGAAAAAGCAAAACTTCCAAGATTTTATTGGGATCTTAAAATGGCAAAAAAATCCTTAGAGAAGGGAGCAACTCCATTTACCCCTGCGATTTCTCAAATTTTTGCCCTGAGGAGAGCTTTAGAAAACATTTTATCAAAAGGTTTAGAAAATAATTTTAAAAAACATGTTATTTTAGGAAATGCAGTAAGAAATGGAATTAAATCTATTGAATTTTTTAAACTTCTTGCAGAAGAAAAATATGCCTCTAATACAGTAACACCAGTAATTACCCCATCTGAAATTAACCCCGATGAATTAAGAAGAAAATTAAGACAAGAATTTGGGGTAGTATTAGCAGGAGGTCAGGGTGAATTAGAGGGGAAAATATTTAGAATTGGGCATGTGGGACATATTGAACCTTCAGATATTCTTGTTACCTTATCTTCTATTGAAATTATGTTAGAAAGAATGGGATATAATGGAGTAAGGGGGAAAGCAGTTGGATCTGCAGAAAAAGTATTCTTAGAAAGTTAGGGGGGATATTAATGGATAATAAAAATAAAATTTTAATCTCAGACCCTATAGCAGAACAGGGAATAGAAAAATTAAAAGAATATTTTCATGTAGATTATAAGCCTGGAGTAACAAAAGATGAGTTATTGAAAATTATAAAAGACTACTCAGGATTAGTAGTTAGATCAGAAACAAAAGTAACAAAAGATATCATAGAGGAAGGAAAAAATCTAAAGGTTATTGGAAGAGCAGGCGTAGGTGTAGATAACATTGATGTGGAATATGCAACAAGAAAAGGGATTTTAGTTATCAATGCTCCAGAAGGAAATACCATTTCAGCAGCAGAACATACTTTTGCACTAATTCTGAGTCTTAGTAGAAAAATTCCTCAGGCTTTTTATTCTTTAAAGTCAGGAAAATGGGATAGAAAAAGCTTTATAGGATATGAACTTTATGGTAAAATTTTAGGATTGGTTGGTCTTGGAAGAATCGGCTCAGAAGTAGCAAAGAGAGCAAGAGCTTTTAAAATGAAAGTTGTAGCTTATGATCCCTATATTTCTATGGAAAGAGCAAAAGAATTAGAAGTTGAACTTTTAAATAATCTTGATGAATTGTTAAGAATTTCTGATTATGTATCTTTGCATCTTCCTTTAAATTCTGAGACAGAAAATCTTATTGGAGAAAGAGAACTTAGTTTAATGAAGCCTTCTGCCTATTTAATCAACTGTGCCCGAGGGAAACTTGTAGATGAAAAAGCTCTATATAATGCATTAAAAGAGAGAAAAATTGCGGGATGTGCCTTGGATGTATTTAGTAAGGAGCCTATAGAACCTGATAATCCTCTCTTAACTTTAGATAATGTAGTATTAACTCCCCATTTAGGAGCTTCAACCCAAGAGGCCCAAGAAAAAGTAGCATTAATTGTAGCGGAGGAGATCATAAGATATTTTAAAGGAGAACCAGTATTAAATGCAGTTAATCTTCCTATTATAATCAGTGATGAAATATCACCCTACGTAATTCTAGGAGAAAAACTTGGAAAATTTCTAGCTCAGCTTACTGATTCCTATCCTGAAGAGTTAGAAATCCAAATATGCGGGGAACTTTCTCAAAAACTTGAAACATCTCTTGCTTCTGCAGTAGTAAAGGGATTTTTAGAACCTATTCTAATGGAACCCATAAATTTTATTAATGCTCTTCCCTTAGCTAAGGAGAGAAAATTAAGAATAAAAGAATCAAGAACTCAGGATACAGAAATATATAGGAGTCTCATAAAACTGCAGTTAAAAACAGAAAAGGGATTATTAGAACTTACTGGAACAGTAAACAGAGGGCAAGAGAGAATAGTAAAAATCCAAGACTACTATATAGATCTAAATTTAGCTCCATATTTACTTATTGCTTTCCATACTGATAGGCCAGGAATTATAGGAAAAGTAGGTACCATATTGGGAAAGGAGAATATAAATATTGCTGCAATGCAAGTGGGAAGAAAGGAACTAGGAAAAGAAGCAGTTATGGTTTTAATTGTAGATAATCCTGTCCCTTCTTCGGTATTAAATGAATTAAAATCGGTAGAAAATATACATAGAGTTTATTATGTATGCCTCTAAAAAATTTTTATGAAGCTTTCAAGAGGATTAATTCAGGTATATACAGGAGACGGAAAAGGGAAAACCACAGCTGCTTTAGGGCAAGCGCTAAGAAGTGTGGGACATGGACTTTCTGTCCTTTTTGTCCAGTTTGTAAAGGGTAATAGCTTTTCGGGAGAAATCTTTTCTACAAAATTTCTTCCTAAATTTATTCTTTGGCAATTTGGAAGAGATTGTAAATTTTCTTCTGCTATAAGAGATAATATTATTCCATGTATTGGATGTGGAGAATGCTACATTAGTAAAGAAGGCCCTACAGATCTTGATAAAGAGATCATAGATAAGGGATGGAAGAAGGTAAAAGAAGAGATCCAAAAAGAGAAATTTGATCTAATTATTTTAGATGAAATAAGTTTAGCGATACATTTTAAACTTATTCCCTTAATGGATTTAATAGAAGTACTTAAAAATAAACCCTTTCTCATGGAAATAATATTAACAGGAAGAGATATGCCTGAAGAGATTATATTAATAGCAGACCTTGTAACAGAAATGAAAGAAATAAAGCATCCCTTTAAATCAGGAATTCCTGCCCGTTGGGGAATTGAGTATTAAAATCTAATACTTCCCGTTAATTTATATTGTTGCTTCTGACTTTCTTCAGGAGCTATAAATGGAGCTACTAATGTTGCAAGATCTATCTGAAGAATATTTAATCTTAAGCCTAATCCTAAGGTATAATTCAAGGGATTAGTGATATCTCCTATAGATCCCCACCTTAAAGCTATAAAGTCTCCAATCCACTGCTCTAATCCAAATCTTAAATAGTTCCAGCTATTTTCTCTACTTGCTTTCTCTACATCTAGTAAGTCAATAAATAAACTTGTTTTCTCAAAGGGCTTTAAACTTAATCCAATAGCATATCCTTGGGGTAATGTCACTAAGATTTCCTTTTCTGAATACTTTCTAAAACTAAGTCCATAGCCTACAACTCCAGCCCTAATATTTCCCCAAAGATTTAATAAAATACCTAAATTCCCTTTTAATGTATCCCTTTCTCCCTCTACATATTGAAAACTTGCGCCAACATATATATGAGATGTTAAAGGAAAGGCAAGAGCAGTTTTCCAATTCCTAAAAATGTAAGAATTATTTTCAGGGTTATATATCAAATCTACAGAAAAAGCAAAGGTCGATGTGGAAGGATAAAAATAATTCAGTCTTAAATTAGGATTTTCCTTCAAAGGATAATTAAGAGTCATAGAGAGTTGGGGAAATCTTTTTAAAGCTAAAGTTGCTGGACTAAAAAAATAAGTATCCCCATTACTATCTAATGTAACAAAAGTTCCTCCCATACCCAAAGATTTTGCATCCAGATTTTCTATAGAAACCTGGGAGAAAATAACATTTATAAACAAGATAAATATAAAAGTTGCCACTTTAATTTTCATGAAACTTCTTCTCATATTATCCTCCATTCTAAATATTCGATGATTTCTATCACAAAAATTATGTGATATTTGACATATCTTTTTATATATTCTATTATAACCAAAAAGTATTAAAAATTAAAATGGAAAAAATTGGTTTTTCTTTGACATCCTTAAAAAAGGTATTAGCATTAAAAGCCCTCGATATTGCAAAAGAAAAAGGAGCAGGAGTAGTAGAACTTTTTGGAGATCTTTCTGTTATCTTAAAAGGATTGCCTGCCCAAGATCCTGAAAAAATCAGAAAAAAAGCTGAAAAATATAATATTTTTCTTACCCTACATCTTCCCCTAATAGATATTAATCTAGCAAGTCTTAATGATCTTATATATGAAAGTAGCATAGAAGGTACAATAAAAGCATTGGAATATGCAAGAAAATGTGGAGTTAGATTAGTAGTAGCTCATCCAGGTTTGGTCCCTGTAAGACATTTTCTAATTATTCTTTTAGCAAAAAGGAGATTAAGAAGAGCTTTAGAAAAAATATTAAATTTAGCAGAAAAGTACAATATTGAACTGACTTTAGAAAATACTTCCTTGGATGAAAGAGATTTATTCTTAAAAGTCTCCCATTTTAAAAAATTTTTATCATCCTTTGATGGAAAAATAAAAGTATGTTTTGATTTTGGACATGCAAATGTATCCTCTGATGGATTAACAAAAACCTGGAAAGAATTAAAACCCTTTATATCTCATATTCATATTCATGATAACCATGGGAAAAAGGATGAACACTTGCCTTTGGGAAAAGGTAGTATTGAATTTTCACCATACTGGGAGGAATTAAAGAAATTTAATGGCCCAATTGTTTTAGAAATAAATGATTCTCATAAAAGTTTATTAGGATTATGGAGTAGTTTGGAAAAATTAAAAAAAATAAAGGAGGGGGTTATTCCCCCTCCCTAACTATTGACCCTTTATACTTGTTAAAATCTCCTCCGCCTTCCCACTACATCCTAAAACATTCTTTAATTTATGCTTTACCACTTCTTTGATAGCTTCCCTTGCAGGCCCTAAATATTTCCTTGGATCAAATTCTTCAGGATGTAATGCAAACTGTTCTCTCAATGTTGCAGTCATTGCAAGTCTTAAATCTGTATCAATATTAACCTTACAAATCCCCATTGTTGTTGCTTTCCTTATCATCTCTTCAGGAACACCTTTTGCTCCACCTAACTTTGCCCCATATTTATTTGCCTTTTCCACAAGATCATTAAGAACAGAAGACGCTCCATGAAGGACCAAAGGGAAACCAGGTAATTTTTTTGCAATCGCTTCTAATCTTTCAAAATCAAGTTTAGGCTCACCCTTAAACTTATATGCTCCATGACTTGTTCCAATAGCTATAGCTAAAGAATCAACACCAGTTCTTTCTACAAACTCTACTGCCTCATCGGGATCAGTATAAACTGCCTCTTCTGAAACCACATGCTCCTCAATTCCTTTCAATTTTCCTAATTCTCCTTCTACCACTACCCCTCTTGGATGGGCATAATCTACTACTTTTTTAGTAATTGCAATATTTTCTTCAAAAGGTAAATGGGAACCATCTATCATTACAGAAGTAAATCCAGCATCAATAACTTCTTTACATAATTCAAAAGAGTCTCCATGATCTAAATGAACACAAATAGGAATATCAGGAGCATCCTGCATAGCGGCTTCGATAAGTTTCATTAAGTAAACAAGTTTTGCATAGTTTCTTGCACCTTTTGAAATTTGAAGAATTAATGGTGCTTTCTCTTCCTTTGCAGCTTCTATAACTCCCTGAAGAATTTCCATGTTATTCACATTAAAAGCTCCTATAGCATATTTACCATAGGCTTTTTTGAACATTTCTTTTGTACTTACTAATGGCATCTTATTAACCTCCCTGCTTCTATTAGTTATAATAAAGTATAGCATATTTGTAAGATAGAGTAATTTAAAAAATTTTAATATATTTGTTGACTTTTTATGATAATTTTTGTTTCATATATAAAGCTTAATAAAAGGAGGAGATAAATATGAATTTAGATAGAAATATTTTTAGAATGTATGATATAAGGGGAGAAGTAGATAAGAATCTAACAGAAGAAGTAGTTAACTTAGTTGGAAAAGCATACGGGATAAAACTAAAGGAAAAGATAAAGAAAGAAAATTTAAAAGTATCTGTTGGACATGATGTTAGATTATCCTCTAAAAGATTTTCAGAAGCACTAATAGATGGAATTACCTCTCAAGGAATAGATGTTGTATTTTTAGGTCTAATTCCCACTCCCGTTTTATATTTCTCTTTATTTAATCTTCCCGTTGATGGAGGAATAATGATTACAGGGAGCCATAATCCTCCTCAATTTAATGGTATGAAAATATGTATTGGAAAAGAAACAATATTTGGAGAAGAAATTCAAGACCTTTATAGGATTGCTATGGAATTAAAGGAAAATGCAAAAGAAAAGGGAAAAGTCGAAAATTTTGATATTCTCTCAATCTATAAAGACTATCTTATAAAAGAATTCAGCAAGGGACCAATAAAAGAGTTAGAAAAAGATAGTTTAAAAATTGTTGTAGACTCAGGAAATGGATGTGGAGGACTCGTAATTCCTGAGGTTTTAAGAAAACTCGGTGTTAATGTTATAGATCTTTTTTCAAATCCTGATGGAAATTTCCCAAATCATCATCCTGATCCTACAGTAGTAAAGACCTTAATATTTTTAAAGGAAACTGTTATAAAGGAAAAGGCTGACTTTGGTGTTGCTTACGATGGAGATGCAGATAGGATAGGAGTTATTGATGAAAAGGGAGAGGTAGTATACGGAGATAAACTAACTTACATATTTGGTAAAGACATATTAAAAAATATTCCCAAGGGGAAAATAGTTGGAGAAGTTAAATGTTCAAAGACACTATTTGATGGAATAGAAAAATTAGGCGGAATTCCCATTTTGTCTCCTGTAGGACATTCTTTAATTAAGAAAAAATTAAAAGAAGAAAATGCCCTTTTAGCAGGAGAAATGAGTGGACATATATTCTTTAATGATCGATATTATGGATATGATGATGCTCTGTATGCAACTCTAAGACTTGTGGAAATTTATGCAAGAGAAAAACAAAAAAATCCTGATTTTAAATTCTCTCAACTTCTTTCTGATTTACCCAAAGTTTATGTATCGCCAGAAATTAGAGTCCATTGTCCCGATGATAAAAAATTTGAAGTAATTAAAAACATATTACCCAAATTGGAAAAGGAATATCCTGAAATTTATAAGGATATAAAAAAGATAATAACTATTGATGGAATAAGAGTGGAATTTTCTGACGGATGGGCATTAGCTAGAGCCAGCAATACAGAACCAGTAATTGTTATGAGGTTTGAAGCAGAAAATGAAGAAAAATTAAATCTTTATAGGAAGATTTTTGAAGAAACCTTAGGAGAAGAAAATAACTTATAATTAATGAAAAGAAATATTTTTTTAGTAAGAGGATTTTTCTTTGTATTCTTCTCTGCATGGAGTTTTATTTTTTCTTTTATTCCTGTTTATTTAAGAGATAAGGGTTTTTCTATTGGAGAAATTGGAATTTTTGCAAGTATTTCTTCTCTTGTAGGAGCTCTTACTCAAATATTTATTGGATATTTTTCTGATAAAATAGGGAAGAGAAAACCTTTTATAATATTAGGACTCTTAGGTTTAGCTTTCATTTACTTTTTTATATTTCCTAAAATAAACTCTTTTTGGGGTTTTCTTTTACTTTATCCTTTAATTGGGGTATTTATAAATTCTGTTATTACCTCTTCTAATGTCCTTGTGATTGATCTTTCCTTAGAGGAAAAAATTGGAAGAGATTACGCATCTACAAGAATCTGGGGAAGTATAGGTTTCTTTATTCTAACAACCATTATTGGTATTTTCCCCATCCTTACAAGACCCCAATATATGTTTCCTTCTATTTCTTTAATTTATCTTTTAGGTTTAATTCTAATCCTTTTTATAAAGGAGCCAAAACTAAAGGCAGGAATAAAAGCTTTGAGCTTGAGAGATATAAAAGAGATAATCTTTCTTCCAAAGGTAAGAATTTTTCTTCTTTTTTATTTTTTCTATTTCACATCCTTAGTGGGAGCATCCTCTAATGTAAATCTTCTTATCAAATACTTAGGAGGAACAAATCAGATTATAAGTTTTGCTTATTCTGCAAGCTCTGCATCAGAAATTCCTTTCATGATCCTATGGGGAAATCTTTCCGATAAAATTGGAAGAAGACCAATCCTTTTATTTTCTTCTTTTATTCTTCCTATAAGAATTTTTCTTTATAGCATAATTAAAAATCCCTTTTATACTATTCCTATACAGCTTATGCATAGTTTAACCTTCGCAATTATAGGAACAATTCCTGTAGTTTATATAAATGATTTAGTTCCTCCTGAAAAGAGAGCAACAGCCCAAGGGATTTTAAGCATGATATCTGCTCTTTCTTCAACCTTTGGACCTCTTCTTTCAGGAATTACTGCTGATATTTTAGGAATTTCTGGTATGTATCTCTTTTTAACCTTTATTTCGGGAATTTCTACCTTTATTGGAGTAATTTCCTTAAAAGAATCGAAAACTAATACTTCTTTGGTATAATATTCAAAAAAGGATGAAGAAGAATATGGAAGAATATTTATATAAAAAATTAGAAGATTTAAAGAAATTACTAAGGGATATGAAAAGAGTTGCTGTTGCCTTTTCAGGAGGTGTTGATAGTACTTTTCTCTTAAAGATAGCAAGGGATACCTTAGGAGAAAATGTTATAGCAATTACACTGGTTTCTCCCCTATATCCCCAAAGAGAAATAAATGAGGCAAAAGAAATAGCAAAAAGCTTTGGAGTAAAACATATAATTGAAGAGGAGGTAAATATTTTGAAGAATAATGAGTTTTTAGAAAATCCTCCTGAAAGATGTTATATATGTAAAAAAGAAGGATTTAAAAAAATACTCGAAATAGCTAAAAAACTTGATATTAATTATGTATTAGATGGAAGTAATGTTGATGATTTAGAAGATTATAGACCAGGAAGAAAAGCCTTAAAGGAACTTGGGATAAGAAGTCCTTTAATGGAAGTAGGATTTACAAAAAAAGAAATAAGAGATTTATCTTTTGAATTAGGACTTCCCACATACGATAAACCATCTCTTGCGTGTCTTGCATCAAGATTTCCATATGGGGAAAGGATAGACATAGAAGCTTTAAAAAGGATTGATGAAGGGGAAGAATTTTTAAGAAGTTTCGGAATAAAACAGGTAAGGGTTAGAAATCATCATACTATGGCTCGAATTGAAGTAGATAAAGAAAGTTTTAGCATATTCCTTAATGAAGATATCAGAAGAAAAATTGTTGAAAAATTTAAAAAATTAGGATACATTTATATAACTTTAGATTTAGAGGGATATAGAACAGGAAGTATGAATGAAGTATTAAGGAGAGGTGAAAATGAATAGAGAGAAAATAAGAGAGATATTGGAAAAGATAAAAAGAGGAGAGTTGGATGTTGAAGAAGGTTTAGAAAAAATTAGTTTTCTTCCTTATGAAGATCTAGGATATGCAAAGGTAGATTACCAAAGAAGTATTACAAGAGGATTTCCTGAAGTAGTATTTTGTCAAGGAAAAACTCCCGAACAAGTAGCTAACATTATGGAAAAGCTTCTTTCTAGAAACCCAAGAGTTCTAGCTACAAGGGCAGGAAAAGATGTCTTTGAATTAGTGAAAACAAAAATAAAAGATGCGAAATATAATGAATTTGCAAGAACCATAACAGTGATAAGAGAAGATTATGAGAAGAAAGGAAAAGTTATTGTAGCTTGTGCTGGAACTGCAGATTTACCCGTCGCAGAAGAAGCAGTAGAAACTGCAGAAATAACAGGAAGTAATGTGGAAAGAATTTATGATATAGGAATTGCTGGGCTTCATAGAGTATTAGATAAAATAAAGATATTAAGAAGTGCTAATGTTATTATTGCAGTAGCGGGTATGGAAGGAGCATTACCCTCTGTTATAGGAGGTCTTGTAGATAAACCTGTAATCGCAGTTCCCACAAGTATAGGTTATGGAGCAAATTTTAATGGCTTATCTGCATTGCTAACCATGTTAAATAGTTGTGTCCCAGGAATAGCAGTTGTTAATATTGATAATGGATTTTCCGCAGGATATCTGGCTAGTATGATAAACCTTTTAGTGGAGGAAAAAAGATGATTTTATATTTTGATTGTTTTTCTGGTATAAGTGGGGATATGATTCTTGGAGCTCTTTTAGATTTGGGGTTGGATCCTGAACTTTGGAAAAAAGAATTAAAGAAAATACCCTTAGAGGGATATGAGATAAAAATAAGTAAAAAAAATAAAGGATTCTTACAAGGGACCGATGTGGAAATAATTTCCTATGATAATAAAACTCATCGTCATCTTTCGGACCTTTTGGAGATAATTGAAAAAGGTGATCTTTCTAAAAAAATTAAAGAGTTATCAAAAAGAGTTTTTATCAAAATTGCTGAGGCAGAATCAAAAATCCATAATGAGCCCATTGAAAAGCTTCATTTTCATGAAATAGGAGCTATAGATACTATTATAGATGTGGTAGGAGCCTTCATAGCAATAGAACTTTTAAAAATTGAAGAGGTTTATTCTTCTCCTCTTCCTTTAGGAGAAGGTTTTGTAGAAACTTCTCATGGAATTATTCCAATTCCTGCTCCTGCTACTGTGGAAATTTTAAAAGGAATTCCTGTATATTCCACAGGAATAAAAGGAGAATTGGTAACCCCCACAGGAGCAGGAATTATTACTACTTTGGCAAAGGGATTTGGCCCTATTCCCCACATGAAAATCCATAGAATAGGATATGGGACAGGAAAAAAAGATTTTCCCATTCCAAATCTTTTAAGAGTTTTCATAGGAGATAGAGTTTTCGAGGTAAAAGAAGATAAAAATCTTGTTATTGAAGCAAACATTGATGATATGAATCCCCAAATTTATGGATATCTAATGGAAAAACTTTTTGAAAAAGGAGCTTTAGATGTAACTTTAACTCCAATTTTCATGAAAAAGGGAAGACCTGGAATTCTTCTTACTATCCTCTTGGAGCCTTGGAAAGAACAGGAAATAACAGAGATTCTATTTAAGGAGACTTCAACCATTGGTTTTAGAAAATATTATGTAGACAAAGTAATGATGGATAGAGAAATAAAAGAAGTTGATACTAGTTGGGGAAAGATCAGAGTTAAAATTTCAAGATATGGTACTTTTGAAAAAATAACTCCTGAATATGAGGATTGTAAAAAAATTTCGGAGAAGGAAGGTATACCTTTAATCAAAGTAATAAAAGAGGTGGAAAAAATAATTAAAGAATAAGGAAGGAGTTTTTACTCCTTCCTTTTTAATATCCAACTAAGCCTGCGTCATTATGTTTTTTATAAATTTTATTTGCAAGATCATCTAAAGCTTTGAGCTCCTCTTTTTTTGGCAATCCCTTTATTAAAACAGGCTCCAAAATTTCTACCTCAAGATTTGTTATCATATTTTTTAATATATCAACAGTTCTTCCACCCCAACCATAGGAACCTATAATAGTTAAGAATTTTGCTTTTGGCTTAAGCACATTTGTAAGATAAACTGCATAGGCAACATTAGGATGAGGGCCTGAAAGAACTGTAGGTGTTCCTATTACTATAGATCCTGCATCTACAAGAGCCATAGCTAGTTTTCCAATATCCACCGAAGAGAGGTCAAAAATTTCTACCTTAATTTCCTTTTCTATCAATTTTTCAGTTAGATATTCTACCATGAGGTTTGTACTATTATGCATGGAAATATAAGGAATTACTACAATATTTTTAGGAGGATTATTTACCCAATCATTATAAGCATTGATTATAAAGGAAGGATCCTGATAGATAGGTCCATGACTAGGAGCAATTAATTCTATTTCATAGTCCTTTATCTTCTCTAAGTTCTTCTGAATAATATTTCTAAAGGGCATCATTATTTCTGCATAGTATCTTTTTGCAGCTTCATAAACCAATCCTTTATTAGTTACATAAAGGTCTGAAGTAGCAAGATGAGAGCCAAAAAGATCACATGTGAAAAGTATTTTATCTTCCATAAGATAACTCACCATGGTTTCTGGCCAATGCACCCATGGAGTGTATATAAATTTTAATGTTTTATTTCCTAAGGATAATGTTTCTCCATCAGAGACAATAATAAATCTTTCCTCAGGAATATGAAGATGAATAGATAAGAGTTCTTTTCCCTTTGCATTGGTTACCACTTTCGCAGATTTATATCTTTCAAGAATTACAGGAAGAGCTCCAGAATGATCCTGCTCTGCATGATGAGAGATTACATAGTCTATATGAGAGACATCTTCTAAATAAGATAAGAGAACATGAAGCATAGTAGGATCCACTGTATCTATTAATGCAGTTTTTTCTCCTTTTATCAAATAGGCATTATAGCTTGTTCCATCAGGAAGAGGAATTAAAGCATCAAAAAGTCGTCTATTCCAATCTCTTGCACCTACATAATATACTCCCTCTTTAATCTTTTCTGGTTTCATTTTAACCTCCCTAAATTAATACTTTTTTGGTATTAATTATATCATCTATCTCTCAAAATTGCAAATGATTTTCATTTAAATTATAAATCAAAATTTGAAACTTTTTTTAATTTTAGATATACTCTTAACTAAATTATGAAAATAATTTATCCTATAGATTCTGCAGGAGTAATATTGACTTACAAATGCCCCCTTGGGTGCAAGCATTGCTTATATGCTTGCAGTTCCCAGTGGAAAGAATTTATAGATATGGAAACTCTAAACTCGATTCTCCAAGGCATCAAAAAAATATGGAAAAATTATAAACCTAATCCCTATAAAAATATTCTCTTTCATGGAATCCATTTTGCAGGAGGAGAGCCTTTTTTAAACTTTCCCTTACTTCTTTCTGCAGTAGAAAGAGCAAGAGAATTGGGAATATATATAGGTTATGTGGAAACAAATGCTGAATGGTGTGTAAATAGGGAGGATGTTTACGAGAAATTTTCCCTCTTAAAATCTGCAGGACTTTCCCGTATCTTTATCAGCTGTTCTCCCTTTCATGCGGAAAAAGTTCCTTTAAAAAGAACCCTTCTTGCCATTGAAGTTGCTCAAAAAGTTTTTGGAACTAAGAATGTGATTATTTACATGGCACATTTTATAAAGGAAATTGCAAAATTTGATATAGAAAATCCTATTCCTTTAGAAAAATGGGAAATTGCTTATGGAAAAAAAGGAGCAGGTTATATATTCTGGGAGGGATATGGTCTTATTCCTGGAGGAAGATCGGGATTTCTTTTAGGAGATCTTTGGTATAAATATCCTCCCGAAGTATTTAGAGAAGATACATGTAGATATGAAATCTTAGAATCCCAACACGCTCACTTTGATCTCTATGGAAATTATATTCCATATTTTTGTGGAGGAATTTCTTTGGGATACTGTAATAACTTGGAAGAATTCTATGATAATTTCTGCTTAGATAATCTTCCTCTAATAAAAATCCTTGTGGAAAGAGGGCCATATGGATTAATGAAATTTGCTAAAGAATTTGGTTTTGAAGAATCACCTAATGGTTACGTAGGCAAATGTCACCTTTGTGTAGATGTTAGAAGATTTTTAGCACTTAATTCTAATGAATTTTTAGAATTATCTCCTAAAAATTTTTATAATTTTCTATTTTGAAAATTATTTTGTAAAAGCTTTTATGGAGGAAATAAATTCATTATAAATTTCTAAGTTTTCTAATAGATCATATAGATTTTTTAGATCTATCTCAAGATATGGTTTTTTCAAAAGATCTTTTATACTTAACATCTTTATAAGCCTTTCAACCAAAAATTTATCAAGAATATTGTTATCCCCAAGAATAGCAAGACAATCTTTGTAATTTTTGTAACTTCCAAGATTTTTTTCAATTATAATGCCACATGATATTTCTCCTATCCCTGTTATGCAGGAATAAATTCCATATTTTAGTGCCCATTGTATTATTTTATCTCTTTTAATATCTTCTAGCTTATATCTTTCCGAAAACTCTCTTAAAATTTTTATATTCTCTTCCAACTTTTTTACCCTATCTTTCATGGCAATGTTATCCTTATCTTATCAAAACTTTCTCATCTTCTCTTCTTAAAGCCTCTAATATCAATTCTTCTGTCCTTTTATAGATAGTCCTTTCTTTACTACTTAGTTCTGTGGTGATAAAGTAGAAGGATAAGACATCTTTGCTTTCTAAAATCATATAAAAGGCTTCCTCTCCTCTCTTTTTGTTATATCCTACATCTATAATTTCTCCTTTATCAAAATATACTACGCCTTCTTGATGATTGGAACTTATTAGTAAAATACCTGAACGTCTATTTATCGAGAGAAAATTTAATAAAGAAAGAAAATCTAAGATTTCTAAGGTTCCATTAATTATCATTTTATTTACCTCCCCTCTAAGGGAGGGAGAAGGATAATCCTTCTCCCCTTTTAGATTTCTACTTAGTACTTACTAATACTTTTAAAGAATATTCCTGAGAAATAACATTATCTTTGTAGGGATCTAGCCCAAGTAAACTACATAATTTCTTATACAAGTCAGTATTATCAAAATAATTTTTGAAAATATATGCTCCTCTTCCAATAGCATATATAGGGACAAGAGCACTAGTATGAGCATAAGAAGTCCAGGAAACACCTGCTTTTTGATTGAGTATACGAGTTACCATCATTACAAAGGGTTCATATCCCCCATATAATAGATAGGTTCTAACGTCTGAAGGACGATCTTTTGGTGCCAACATACTCAAGTTAAATGCCTTATTTAATTCCTCTAACTCTTCTTTTGTTAAGGAAAGCATTAATCTTATTTTAGAATCTATATCTCCTTGTTTACTTTTTTCTTCTAAAATTTTTTTACTACTTTCGTCTAAGACTTCAAGTCCATAAAATTCTTTAACAACAGTAAGAAGATCTTCCAACTTTCCTTTTCCTTGAGTCTTTTCTCTATATTCCGCAACAATTTTACTGAACTCATCAAAGGAGATTTTTTGTTTTGAAAGAAGTTGAGTATATAATTCATATCTTGTTCCAGCATAGCCTAAACTTAAGCCTCCTGTTTCATGATCTGCAGTAACAATAATTAAAGTATCAGAAGGTCTTTTCCTGTAGAATTCGAGAGCTACTTTTACTGCCTTATCAAAATCCAATATATCATGAATAACAGAACCTGCATCATTGGCATGAGATGCCCAATCAATTTTTCCTCCCTCTACCATCATAATGAAACCATTAGGATTATCTAAGAGTTCAATTCCCTTCTTAACAAAATCTGCGAGAGATAAACCTACATTCATTCCTCTTAATCTATTAATTGCATAGGGCATAGCTCTGGAAGAGTCTAATATCGGATTTATTGCCACAACTTTTCCTACTCCAGGCTTTAATGCCATTATTTCTTCTGCTTTATCCACTACTTTATATCCCTTTTCTTTTAAAATCTCTATAATATCCTTACTTCTTCCATCTCTTCCCCTTGGTTGTAAGAATCCTCCGCCTCCAAAGAAGTCAAAATTGCTATTTGCAAGCTCTAAGGCTATTTCATAATAATTACTTCTACTGGGTTGATGAGCATAACAACCTGCAGGAGTAGCATGATCAATAGATACACTTGTTATTACTCCTACTTTTCTACCTAATTCCTTCGCCATTTCAAATACACTTTTATATTTGATTTTCTTATCAGGATCCATATTTATAACGCCATCACTAGTCTTTTTGCCTGCAAGCATTGCAGTAATTGCAGAAGCAGAATCAGTAATGTATGTATCTGCAGCATAAGTACTCATATATCCTGCCTCGGGAAATTGAGTAAAACTAAGTTTTTGTATAGAGGGATCTTTTTTTCCTGACATAGCTCCGAGGAATATTTCTGTTAAGTGTACATGATTAAATCCCATTCCATCTCCGATAAAAAGAAAGATATATTTAACAGGAGCTCCTCTATATAAACTGACTGATTCAGGATTAGCTATAATATTAGGCGAATAAAGAATTAGAGAAAAAATTAATAAAGAGATTAATAATATATTCATTAAGATTTTTCTAATTTTCATTTTCTATTAAACCTCCCTCTTTAGATTTTCTTTGAAATCTTTCTAAGAATCTTAAATTTAGGATACTTTTCACCTCCTTTCCATTTTTAATAATAAAACGAAAATTTTAAAGAGTCGTTAAAAATTTATGAAAATTTTAAAAATTTGTGTTAAAACAACTTTAAAGGGATTTTTTCCTATTGTGATCCATTAGAGAATATGGTAGAATTTATAAAGAAGCATGGGGTAAGAAAAGGAGAGAAGCCCTGGGATTAATCCCAGGGTTTATTAATTTAACTATAGAATAAACATGTTTAAAAAATTTAGGATCTTAATAATTTTAATTTTTCTTATACTTTTAACCTTAAACTTTTCTAATGATATTCCTTGGCACAAAAACCTAGTATTTTATGAGATATTTATTAGATCCTTTGCAGATAGTAATGGAGATGGAATAGGAGATCTGAGAGGATTAGTAGAAAAATTAGATTATCTCAATGATGGAGATCCCAGAACTGAAAAGGATTTAGGAATTAATGCCATTTGGCTTATGCCTTTGTTTCCTTCTTCTAGTTATCATGGCTATGATGTCACAGATTATTACAACATAAATCCTGATTATGGAAGTATGGAAGATTTTGAAAATCTTCTAAAAGAAACCCATAAAAGAGGAATTAAAGTAATTTTAGATCTTGTTTTAAATCATACCTCTTCTCTCCATCCCTGGTTTAAATCTGCAAGCTCTTCTGAATCTTCACCTTTTAGAAATTTTTATCTTTGGAGTTCCCAATTACCTCAAGCTAATTCTCGCTTTTGGCATAAGGCGTTTACGGGATATTATTATGGAATATTCTCTTCGGAAATGCCTGATTTAAATTATGACAACGCAAAGGTAAGAGAAGAGGTTAAAAAAATTGCAAAGTTTTGGTTGGACAAAGGAGTCGATGGATTTAGATTAGATGCGGTTAAATATGTATATGAAGAGCATGAAAAAAATATTTCCTTTTGGAAAGAGTTTTATAATTATGTTAAATCTATAAAGAAAGATATATTTATTGTGGGAGAAGTATGGGATAATGAATATATAATAGCTAAGTATTACGAAAGCTTACCCTCAAACTTTAATTTTCCATTAGCTCAAAGGATTATTTCCACAGTTTCTATGGAGAGAGATTTAGGACTTGTTAATTATCTTTTAGAAGAAAGAAAATTATTTTCTGAATATAATCCTAACTTCTCTGATGCTATATTTTTAACAAACCATGATCAAACAAGGATAATGAGTCTTTTAGGAGGAAACAAAGATAAGGTAGTTCTCTCTGCATCTATTTATTTAACCTTACCAGGCATTCCTTTTATATATTATGGAGAAGAGATTGGAATGTCTGGAGCAAAGCCCGATGAACATATTAGGGAACCCTTTGAATGGAGTAAAGATTTAAAAGGAAATTATCAAACCCGATGGCTAAAAACTATTTATGCAAAGCCCAATGACGGGATTTCAGTAGAAGAACAAGACTTAAATAAGAATAGTATTCTAAATCATTACAGGAAATTAATTAATTTGAGATTAAAATATAAGGCATTATCCCAGGGAGATATAGAAAAAGTAGAGACAAAAAATCCTACGATTTTAGCTTATATAAGAAAATCAAATAAAGAAAGGATACTAATAATTCATAATCTAACTAAAATTGAAAACAAGTTTTCCTATCCCTTAACAAAGAACTCTAAAATTCTTTATTCTCGAAATTCAAAGATAGATAAAAATATAATCTTAGGTCCTTTCTCCTCTATCATAATTAAAATTTAAGAAATTTTCCCATCTATCTGAAGATAAGAAATTATTATCCATTTCCCATGCAATAATCCCTGCTCCCACAACAGGAGGAACTTTTAATATCTCTACTTTTGCTTTATCTGCAAAAATATGAATTTTTGCAGATATATACTCTTTAAGCCAACTTGCCCCTTTATAAAGGCTTCCTGCAAGAATAACAGGAGTTTCTTCCTTCATCAAATCCAATTTTTTCATTAATGCATATACACTCTTTACTGTTTCCTCTACAATTCTTTCTCCAATTCTTTTAGCAACAACATCTCCCTCTTCTATAGCTTTGAACAAGTATGGAGCAAGGTTTAAAGCTTTATGCCATTCCTCATGATGATAATATAGCTTTTTTGCTAACTCATCAAAGTTATTAACAGAGAAAAATTCTAATACCATTCTTTCTAGAATAGTTTTTTCTCCTCTTCCATCATAGGATCTAAAGGCACAGTGAAGCATTTCCTGAACTACAGAAGATGCTCCACCCCAATCTCCAAAAGCATATCCTTCCCCATAAAATCTATACCACTTCCCATCTTTTCTTCTTCCATAACCATTGGTACCTGCACCCATTACAACAATTACTCCCCAGTAATCCCTTGTTCCTGCCCTTAAAGCAATAGCCGTATCATTTTCAACACAAACTTCCTTTGCTATATTTAAAGATTCTACCTCTTTTTTTAGCATGTCAAAATCTTCTGGAAAATCTGCCCCTGCAAGTCCAAAGCATGCCTTTTCAAAATATATATCTTTTAAATTTCTCTTTGCCTCCTCTATAGCTAAAAGCCAATTTCTTTTAGCAGATTCTATTCCTGATACTTCATAATTTCCTGGTCCTGATCTTCCAAAACCAACAATTTCTCCCTTTTCATCTAAAATGATTGCTTCTGTTTTACTTCCTCCCGCATCTATACCTAAATAGTACTTCACTTTCTCCCTCCTCACTTAAGATTTGGAAAATATTCTTTATTTGCTTCCATTAAGGCTAATAAAACTTTTTCCGCTAAAGTTAAAGAAGAAATAAGAGGATGCTGAGCTAATGCAAAAAGAGCCTTTTTAAAAGATCCTTCTATTGCAGATTCTATAGTCAATTCCTCATAGGTTTTTATTGCCTGAATTAATCCCTTAACTTCTAAAGGTAAATTTCCAATTATATACCTTTGAATCAACTCCCCATCAATATAAACAGGGATTTCTACAACACTATTATGAGGAAGATCAAAAATTGCTCCTTGATTTTTAATATTTACTACTTGAAAGCCCCTTCTCAATCCTAAAAGGTGAAATATTAGGTTAACTGCAGATTTAGAATATAATGCTCCTCCTCTTTTTTCCAATTCCTTGGGCTTTTCGTCTAAATTTGGATCTTTATAAAGTTCAAACAGTTTTTCTTCAATTTTCAGAACTTCCTCCGCTCTCTTTGATTTACTCTTTAATTCCTCCACTTTCTCCTCTCGAAAATAAAAATACCTAAGATAATAATTAGGAAACATATTTAAATATTCTAAAACTTTTCTCTCTTCTTCAGAAAGAAGTTCCTTTATCTTACTAAAAGCCTCATCAGTTCTATCCTTTCCATTAACAAATACTCTTCTTACAAAACTTAGGTGATTTAATCCAAAATAATCTAAAAAAACTTCTTCCATGGAAACATTCAAAATTTTTGCAAAATAATTCTGAAAATTAATGGGAACATTACAAAGCCCTAAAACTTTAACCTTTGAATATTTTGAGACTGCTTCAGTTATAATTCCTGAGGGATTTGCAAAGTTAATTAACCATGCATTAGGAGAAAGATCTTCCATTTTTTTTGCAATATTTAAAACTACTGGAATAGTTCTTAAAGCATTGGCAAATCCCCCTGCTCCTGTAGTTTCCTGTCCTAAAAGATTAAATTCCTGGGGAATAGTTTCATCAAGAAGTCTTGCCTTTTGTCCTCCTACTCTTATCTGATTTATTACAAAACTTGCACCTTCTAACGCGTTATCCAAGGATAAAGTAGATTTTAAATCTATACTAGCTTTCTTCTTGTTAATCATTCTCTTTGAAAATTCGGTTATTATATTTAATCTTTCTTCGTTAATATCCATAAGATAAATCTCTAAAGGAGAAACTTCAAAAGAAAGTTCTATTAAACCTTCCATTAATTCAGGAGTATAGGAACTTCCTCCTCCAATAACCGCTATTTTCATTTTTGACCTCCAATTTAACTTTTTTCATAAGTATATCAATTATAAGATAAATTGTAAAGAATGTTAACTAATTGCTTTAGTAGAGAATTAATTGTTTTGAAAAAATTGAACTATTTTAAAAATAAGTGTAAAATTTCAGATTGTTATGTTTTATTGGGAATTATTTTTTGTTTTTTTAAAAATAGGATGGCTTACCATTGGGGGAGGTTATGTAATGATTCCCCTCTTCTTAGAAGAGATTGTCAAGAAAAGAAAATGGCTAAAAGAAGAGGAATTCTTAGAAACTCTAACCTTAGCTCAACTTTTTCCAGGCCCCATAGCTTTTAATTTTGCAGTAGCAGTAGGATATAGATTAAAAAAATATAAAGGAGCATTAACAAGTGCCTTAGGAGTAATTATTCCGTCTTTTGTTTCAATTTTAATTATTGCCATGTTCTTTATTAAATGGCATAAAAGTAAGATAATACAGGGTTTATTATATGGGATGAGACCCGCAATTGCAGGTCTTATGGTCTATAGTGTATATGAGCTTTTAAAAAAGGTGAATTTTACCCCTTTAAAAACTTTCATAATAATTTCTTTAAGTTTTATATTGATATTCTTTAAAATTAATCCTATATACATAATTTTCATATCTTTTGTTTTTAGTATTATATGGGTATATTGGGAGCATTAGTTAAGGTATTCTTTTTAATAGGCCTCTTTGGTTTTGGGGGTGGATATGCTATTGTCGCCCTTATAAGACACTTTGTTGTAATAGAAGAAAAATGGCTAACAAACACTCAATTTATTGATGTTCTTGCAATTTCTCAAATTACCCCAGGTCCTATTGCTATAAACTCTGCTACCTTCATAGGTTATAAAATGGGAGGACTTATAGGATCAATATTGGCTACTATATCCTCAGTTCTTGCCCCTTTTATATTAGTTTTTTCTTTCTCTTATTTCTTTCATAAAATTAATAGTGAAAAATTTTCAAAGATTTTAACCCACTTAAGACCTATGACCTTTGCCCTTTTAATTTCAGCTACCTATAATATTCTTTTAGATTCAATCATTGATTGGAAAGAATTTATCTTATTTTTATTATCCTTAATTTTTTGCTATAAAACTAAATGGAATCTATTACTTCGAATTCTTATAATTGCATTATTAGGAGAAATTATTTATCTTTTAAGTTAAAAAAGACTGGCAAGAAAAAACTCCCCAGCCCTAAAATCTAAATTATCTCTTTACTTGCTTTTATATTTATATTTCCAATTCCCGATTTTGCTTTTAGATATATTATATCGCTTGACTTTCCTTCTTGAACCCTTGTAATTTCTGAATCTACAGAGATTTTACCTATTCCCGTCTCCGTTTGCAGATCAAGAATTACCCCCTCAGGAATATATACGGTTATATTTCCAATTCCACTATTTATTTCTACTTTTGATGTTGTTTTGGAAAGCCATACGGAAACATTACCTACACCGCCCTTTATATTTAAATAATTTAACTTTAATCCTCTGAAGTCTAATTTACAGCTACCCACTCCTGCCTCTAAGGTGAGATTTATATCAATGTTGGAAGGGAAATAGACATCTATAGCTCCTTCTTCACTGAAGAAAGAAGAGAAATTATTTTCTATTTCTATATCTAATATTGCGTTTTCTCCTTTTATTTTTCTTCTTTCTTTAATATCAAATTCTCTTAAGGACGAAATAGAGATAAGACTTTTTTTATCAAAAGATGGTCTTATATATAAATTTCTTAATCCTACCTTTAAAGTTACCTCCATACTTTTAATGTTAGGATCATAGGGAAGAAACCAATCCCTATAAATTCCCTTATGCATTCTAAAAGGCATAAAGAAGAAAATAGCGCTTAAAAAAAATATTAATACGAGGAGAGCAATCCATAAAAACCATCTTTTCTCTCCCATTAAAATATCAATACCCCAGAATATAAATATTACAGGCCAGAATTTTAAAATATCATACCATTTTATATTTAGATAACCCAACTCTGAAGCCAATAAAATTGCCCCTAAAATTATTAAAAAAATTCCAAGTAAGGATATCTTTCTCATTATTTTCACCTCTTTACTTTATCTTTATTAAGAGGATTATTCCAAGAACTAATATAAATAACGGGACTAAAATTCTAAAGGGAATAAAAAGCCATCCCAGATTCGAAGAAAGAAGAAGAACTCCTAATCCTAAAAGAAACCATCCCCAAATTTCTTTGGAAGAGCTTTTATACTGAGTCTTCATCTCATCCTTGATTTTCTCTATGTAACTCTCATCAATTTCTTTTTTAAACTCTTCTCCATTGGGAGCTTCAGGAATAATTAAGGCGGATATAAAATAAAATATTGGTAAAATAGGTCCTGTAACAAATATTAGAAGAATAAAAATAAGACGGACAATAGTTGGATCTATAGAAAAATATTCTGCTATTCCTCCACATACTCCTAAAAGTATCCTTTCCTTTTTACTTCTATAAAGTCTTTTTTCCATTAAAAATTCCTCCCTATTTAAATTTCTAATAATAATACGGAGAAAATTATAAAAAGGTTGCAGAGAGTAAAAAAGAAGATAAATGGAAAGGGGGATTTATTTACCCCCTATTTTATTAAGAATTGTTCTACTTGGTTATAAATCTGATCTGCAATTTTTATTCCTTCTAATAAAAGATTTTTTGCTTTTTCTTTTATTTCTCTAGTAAAATCCTCATCTTTTATATATTTAAGATTGATAATAACATTAAGCCAGCCACCTTGAATCGCAGATTTCATACAAAGAGCAGAAACACCAATATCACTCACAACATTAGGATTAGTTTTTCCTACACATTTCTCTAATAACTTGAGAAATGATAATCCCTTCTCCATTATGGATAAGGGAACCAAAGTAGCATCCTTTAATGCTTTTTCTAAAGCCTCTCTTCTTGCTTCCTTTTGTTCTTCAGTATCCTTTGGCATTTTATAGGCTCGAGAAACTTTATTAAAAGCAGTAGTATCTTCTTCTATTAAGTTTAGAAATTCCTTTTGTAGATTCTCAGACTCCTTTAATATTTCCAGTAAAAATTCCTCTTGATCTTTGAACTTTTCCTTCCCCATAGTGAGATTAATAACCATAGAGGATAAAGCAGAACCTATTGCTCCTAAGAGGGCAGAAGCAGAGCCACCCCCAGGTGCTGGTTCTTTAGACGCTAAAAGCATTATAAATTGCTCTACACTGTGATTAATTATTGGCATAAAAATCCTCCTTTTTATATTATTCCAATCTTTTTACCTGCCTTCTCAAATATTTCTAAGGCTCTATCAATCTGCTCCTCAGTATGAGTTGCCATATAACTTGTTCTCAATAAAGATTGATTGGGAGGAACACCAGGAGGAAGAACGGGATTACAGTATACTCCTAATTCAAAGAGTTCCTTCCACATAAATATGGTCTTCCATCTATCCCTTATATATACAGGAATTATGGGAGTACAACTATTTCCCACATCAAACCCTAAAGATTTTAAGCCCTCTCTCATTCTATTAGATATTTTCCAAAGTCTTTCTATTCTCTCAGGTTCTTCTTGCATGACTTCTAGGGCTGCCAATGCAGCTGCAGTATTTGCAGGAGACATGCTAGCACTGAATATAAAAGATCTGGCATTATGTTTAATATAGAATATTACTTCTTCGTCTCCAGCTATAAAACCCCCTAAACTAGCAAAAGATTTACTAAAAGTTCCCATAATAATGTCCACACTATCCTCTAATCCAAAATAATTAGCAGTTCCTCTTCCATGATCCCCTAAAACTCCAATGGAGTGAGCATCATCTACCATTAGTCGAGCAGAATATTTTTTACAAAGCTTAACAATCTCTGGAAGAGGTGCTATATCTCCAGCCATAGAAAACACTCCATCCACTATAACCAGTTTTCCTGCATCTTCAGGACAACTTCTCAATACATTCTCTAAATCCTCCATATCATTATGCTTAAATCTTAACATTTTACCGTAGGACATCTTACATCCATCAATTATTGACGCATGATCTTCTTTGTCTGTTATTGCAATATCATCCTTTCCAATAAGAGCTGAAATTGTACCCACATTAGTCTGATATCCTGTTGAAAAAACTATACATGCTTCTTTATGTAGAAATTCTGCTAATTTTTCCTCCAATTCTCTATGTAAGGCTAAAGTTCCATTCATAAAACGAGATCCTGTACAACTAGTACCATATTTTCTAATGGCATTAATAGCAGCTTCTTTTACCTTAGGATGAGTGGTAAGTCCTAAATAATTATTAGAACCTAGCATAATAAGCCTTCTTCCATTAATAACCACCTCAGTTCCTTCAGTTTCCTCCAATGGCAGGAAGTAGGGATAAATTCCCTGCTCAATAGCATATTTTGCATCAAATAAAGGATGCCCTGGAGCTAAATTTAAACATTTTTCAAATAAATCCATTTAAGCATCCCGACCTTTCTTTTTTTCCTATATTTTAAGCTTTAAGAAAGAGAATATCAACTAAAAGAGTTTGAATTTTATTAAAGATTTTGAAGCTTAAGTTTTAGATTACATACGGAACATATCTCAGAAGCTGAAGGTTCGTTACAAATTTTACATTTTTTTATTTTATCTTCCTTTTTGTTAATCAGCAATGGATAGATCTTTTTTAAGAAATTATTGAAAAATCTTATCTTTGTTCCTGGAAATTGCTCCTCAATATCTCCAAGGATTTTTTTATACTTTAAAGAAAGAGCTCCCTTACTTAAAGGGCATTCTTCCTCTATATATTTTATTTTCATAAGAAAAACATATATAGCACTCTCTTTCTCTGTAATTCTACAATATGGTTTTACCTTTCTAATAAATGTATTTTCTAACTCCATAAGCACAGGATATTGTCTTGAAAGATATTCCATATTCCAATTTAGAGTATTTCCAAAAAGTACAGATGTCTCATCGTCAAGATTATGCCCTGTTGCAAGAATATTATAGCCCTTTTCTTTAGCTATTTTATTCATGTAATATCTTTTTATTGTTCCACAAAGGGAACAGGCGGGTTTATTGAATATTTTTTCCTTTATAACAGGAATAGGTGCGATTTCATTTCTCAAATCAACGATATATAAGTTTCTTCCTATTTTTTCTGCAAATTCTTCTGTATATTTTCTACTTTTTTCTGAATATTCATTAATTCCTAAATCAATGTGAAGTCCATCTACCCTATAACCAAGTTTATTTAGAACAAACCATAACCCTAAACTATCTTTACCTCCAGAAACTGCAACTAATATTTTATCCTCTTTTGTAAACATATGAAATTCTTTTATGGTACTTTGTACTCTTCTTTCAAACCATTCAATGAAATGCTCTTTACATAAACTTAGGTTATAGGAAGGTAAATTTACCAATGCTTCCTTCTTAATATTTTTGGTCTTACATATCTTACAATTCATTAATTATCCTCCTGAGACTGCATTTATAACTTCTATCTCATCTTCGGGAGATAAAATACCACTTGACAACACTATTTCTCCATTCTTTACTACAAAAGCATATTCCTTTGAAAGTCCCAAAAATTCTAAAACTTCTTGAGAATTTATTCTATTTTTTTCTAAAGTCAAAGTATATACTTTCCCTCTATATTTAATGTTGAATACATGTTTCTCTTTCATAATTTTAACCTCCTTACTTTAATTTATCTCTTCTTATATCTTCTTCTCACAAGCTTTTATGATATGATATAATAATTCCTAAAAAAATTAAAGAAAGACCTCCCAGGGGAGCTCCTGATATTGGAGCTGAGAGGGTAGCAAAAGCTACCGACCCTTGGAACCTGATCTGGGTAATGCCAGCGAAGGGAGAGGGAGAAAAAAGTTCCTTGCCTTAGCTGGTAAGGAACTTAATTTTTATAAGGAGGATTTTAGAAATGGAAGGAAAAACCATTAGAATCTTAACAGAAGGTGGAATGAGTATCGCTTTAGCTTTACTTCTTTGGTATTTGAAGATTGGAGAGATGCCCCAGGGAGGAAGTATTAGTTTGCAAATGCTTCCTTTATTTATATTTGCTTTAAGATGGGGATTAATTCCTGGGCTTTTTGTGGGATTAGTTTATGGCTTGGTTCATTCTCTTCAAGATCTTTACGTAGTTCATTGGTTTCAATATATATTAGATTATCCTATTGCTTTCTCTTTAATTGGTTTGGCAGGTTTAATAAAAAATTTTAAAACATCTAAAATAGTATCCTTTATAGTAGCTCTTTTGTTTCTTTTGGGTTCAGTAATATTCTTCTTGAATATTTCTTCGGAACTTCCTCAAGCTCAAAAGAATTTAGAGGAGCTAAAATCAAAAATTGAAACTGTATCAGGGGAAGAAAGGGAAGAAATAAAAAAGGAAATTGAAGATCTAGAATTTAAAATAAGATGGTATCCTATTTCTCGAATTGTTATTCTTATTGCAGGAATTTTAGGTAGTGCTCTTCTTATTTATGGGGCACATTTAAGAAAGATAGCTGAACCTCTTGAATTAGGAATATTTATTGGTGGATTAGGAAGATTATTTGCCCATTTTCTATCAGGAATAATTTTCTTCTCCCAGTATGCTCCCCCTGAAACTCCTGCCTGGCTCTATTCTCTAACATATAATCTCTTTGTAGTTGTTCCTAGCACCTTTGTTTGTCTTCCATTAATTCTTCTAATTTATCCAAGAATACAACAAGCTCTTTCCTCGGAAAAATGAAAATATTAATCTTTGCCAATGGGGAAAACAATTTATTAAGAGAAGAGTTAGAAGAAATATTTCCAATTGATAAGATTATTTGTGCAGATGGAGGTACAAAATTTGCTTTAAATATGAATCTGACACCAGATATTATAGTTGGAGATATGGACTCTATTTCCCATGAGATTATCGATAAGATTAAAAGAGAAAAAATAGAATGGAAAATATATCCCAAGGAGAAGGATGAGACGGACTTAGAATTAGCAGTAAAAGAAGCTTTAAAGTATAAACCTAAAATTATTTATTTTGTTGGACTTTTAGGAGGAAGAATAGATCATACCCTGTCCAATTTATTTTTCTTGGAAAGTATAAAAGAAAAGGGAATAGAAGTTATAATACTTGATAGAAAAATAAGAATCACTTTGATGATAGGAGAAGAAGAAAAAATATTTTGGGGAAATGAGGGAGAAATTATCTCCCTCATCCCACTATCGGAAAGGGTGGAAGGTATAATCTTAAAAGGTTTAAAATACCCTTTGAATAATGAAACATTATATAGAAATCTTACAAGGGGAATAAGTAATGAATTCATATCAAAAGAAGCAAAAATAAAAATTTCTTTTGGGACCCTTATAGTTATTCACTTCCTTTCTTAAAATTTTTCTTTCTATGCTATACTTCTTTTAAATTCATTTCTTGCAATAAAAAGCATTATTAAAGCTAAGAATAATATATAAGAAAATCCTTTAATTAAATCTTCCATTTCCCATCCTGAAATCACAAGAGTTCTTAGAGGATTAACAACATAAGTAATAGGATTCCATCTTGCTATAGTTGCAAGCCAATCTGGCATAATTTGTATTGGAAACATGGCACTACTCGAAAACATAAGAGGCATTGTAAGAAAATTTATTACTGCAGTAAGTACTTCCATACTTTTAATTCTTGAAGCAATAGCTATGGAAAAGCCTGCCTGCTCTTTCATAAAGTCTTAATAATTTTAGAAATTCTTCGGAACGTTCCTTTATTATATCCTTAGGAATATGGTAGAACCTCCCTTGAATATATGTTTTCCCATCCTGTTAAAGTATCATCAACTGTTAGATTCTGAGACACATAACCAATATCTCTTCTCACCTCTTAAGGTTGACGAGCCACATCATATCCTAATATTTTTACAGAACCGCTGGTTTGTTTAAGCAATGTGGTAAGAATCATTATAGTAGAAGTTTTTCCAGCCCCATTAGGTCCTAAAAAACTAAAAATTTCTCCCTCTTCTACTTCAAAAGATATTCCTTTTACTGCCTCAATATTTCCAAAGGGCGAGAAAGTGGAATATAGTTCCATAGAGAAGTTTATAAGAAATTCACTACATCCTTATTCTCAAGGGATTATAGGTTCCACTTTGGATGTAGGGACAAAAGAGGTCTCCTTAAGACCAATTCCTGGAAATCCTCCAAATCTTATAAATCCCCCTATAGAATGTAGATTTCATCCAAGATGCCAATATACTCTATGTAAAGAAATTGAGCCAAAATTAGAAGGAATAGAAGACAGTCATAAAATCTCATGTCATTTAGTGAAGGGAATAAGGTTAAATGCCTAAGCTTCTTTTAGTAAAAAACTTAAAAAATATCTTCCTAGGGGAAGAAAAGTTTTAAAAACAGTAGATAATATTTCTTTTTCTATAAATGTAGGAGAGAACAGTTCTAAAAATCTACATTAGGTAGAACTATTTTAAGACTTCTTGAACCAAATGATGGAAAAATTATCTTTGATAGTGTAAACTTAAGAAGAATGGAAGAAGGATTAAGAAAAATAAGAATGTTTATGAAAATAATATTTCAAGATCCCTTAGCTTTTTTAAATCCTCAAAAGACTATAGGACAGGCTATTGAAGATCTATTGATCATTCAGAATATATGAATAAAGAAAAAAATTAGTTATGGATCTTCTTGATACTGTGGGTATTGGAAGGGAATTTATAGACTCTTTCCCTTATGAGTTCTCTGGTAGACAACAGCAAAGTGTTGGAATTGTAAGAACTTTGGCATTAAATTCCAAGTTTATTGTATGTGATGAACCAGTATCTTCTCTAGATGTATCTAAAGAAAGAACTTTTTGGAAATCTATTACACCCATATACAAATTATTCCTTTTGTCAGTACCAAAAATGCCTAAGGACGGAGACTGGCAAAAAACCTTCCCTTCATTAAAGGGAAAAATCCCATCTCCAATTGACCTGCCTGCAGAATGTAGATTCCATTCCCATTGTGAATATGGAGAAAACAAGAACCATTATTTAAAGAAATTTCTCAAGGACATTTTGTTTCCTACCATTTAGTATAGGAGGAAAAGATGGAAAAATTATATATCTTTCTTATTTTTGGGTTAATTTTTTTCCTTTTCAAGATAGTTGGCTGTATTCCTAAAGAAGAAACAAAAGAAATAGTTGAATATCAAACTTATATAACAAAATATGCTGATAATAGAACTTTAAAAATTAATGATATAAAAATTCTAAAAGAAAAAATAGAAAAATATAGCCTTTTTGAAATAATTCTTGATATTCAGGGTACATATAATAATCCCTTTGATCCAGAAGAAATAGATATATTAGGTCATTTTACTGATCCTGATGGAAAAGAAATCATTATCCCAGGATTTTTCTATCAAGAGTATGAGAGGGAATTAAAAGTAGATTACGAGGACTTAACTCCTATTTCTGAACCACAATTTAGGATAAGATTTTCCCCTATTAAAACTGGAATCTACAAATTTTATGTTTCTGTAAAGGATAGAACAGGAAAATATGAAACTTCTCAAATTTATAGTTTTGAAGTTATTAATTCTAAAAATCCAGGATTTGTTAGAACAAGTAAAAAAGATTTCCATTACTTTGAATTTGATAATGGAGAACCTTTTATTCCTATAGGTTCTAATGTTTGTTGGGCAGGAATGAAGGGAACTTTTGATTTTGATATCTGGCTTCCCAAATATGCAGAAGTAGGAGGAAATTATTTTAGAGTTTGGCTTGGACCATCTTGGACTACCTTTGCCTTAGAAAGAAGCTCTGTAAGGGAATATGATTTAAAGAACGCATGGAGACTTGATTACATTCTTGATCTTTCTTCAAAACTTGGTCTTTATGTAATGCTTTGTTTTGATAGTTATAACGAGCTAAGATATCAAAGGGAGGGATCTTATCCTTTCTGGGAATATACTCCTCATAATGTTAAAAATGGAGGACCATTAAAGGGACCAAGAGAATTTTGGACAAATAAAGAAATGCTTAAATATTATAAAAATAAGATAAGATATCTTATTGCAAGATATGGCTATAGAACTAACGTATTTGCTTGGGAATTATGGAATGAAGTAGACATTATATCTCCTTCCGCTTATATCCCTGAAGAGGTAAGAAATTGGCATGATGAAATGTCTAAATATATAAAATATTTAGATCCATGGGATCATTTAATTACTTCAAGTTTTGCATCATCACTAGGAAAATCTGATATTGATAGACTTTCTAATATTGATTTTGTTCAAACACATATTTATCAAAATAAAAACTATATAGAGTCATTAATGAGCCTTATTGAGTATAAAGAGAAATATAAAAAACCTCATCTTGTAGGAGAGTTTGGACTTGATGCAGGAGGTAATGATCCTTGGATAGATCCTCAAGGATATGCAATCCATAATGCCATATGGACTACTTTACTGTCTGGATCTTGTGGTTCTGCTATGTCATGGTGGTGGGATAACCATATTCATCCTAATGATCTCTATTTCCATTACAAGGCTCTTAAGGAATTTATAAAGGATATTAAATTTACTGAGGAAGATTTCAAAAGAGTTAAGGATTGTAAAATATCAGGAACAAATAGAAATTTAAAGGTCTTAGGATTAAATGGTAAAAATTATACTCTTCTTTGGCTTTATGATTCCAATATAGTTTACACTTATAAAAAAGAACTTCCTAAAATTTTCCCTGAAAATATCTTAGGAATTCTTTCTCTTCCTATGGAAAAAGGAAAATATAAAGTAATAATCTTTGATACTTATAAAGGAGAAGTAATAAAAGAGGAAATAGTTGAAAATTCAATTAATGAACTTAAAGTAAATATTCCTAATTTTGAAAGAGATATGGGTATTAAAATTCAATTATTGAGGTGAGGAATTAGACATGAAAAAAATTTCTAATTTTATTAATAATTATCTTAATTTTTATAGGGAGGATTTCTGGTATATATAAGCAATGGGGTGTTACTAGATGTAGGATTTGACCATGTAAGAATACCTATGAGGGGGAATTCTTATGCTGAATATAAACAACCCTATAAAATATCTACTTTTATCTTTGAAAGGGTAGATTCCTTAATTAATGAAACTTGCAAAATAATATATATGTAATTAAATATTCATCATTATGAAGAAATTATGCAGGAGCCAGGAGTTAAAATAATTTTGTGTCTATTTCTAATATCATGAATATATAATAAAATTCTAAATATTAATACCAGATCGTATAGCAATAAGAAAACTTCTGGAATATTTCTTACAAAGAATTATGATATCTGAAAGAGATATCCATCTACAGAAAAAAGAAGAAGACAAAGGAAATGGCTTCTATGAAAGAACTTTAGCAACATCCCTTGGTAAGTTGGAAATCTTTGTTCCAAGAACAAAAAAAGGAAACTTTAGACATAATATTCTTCCAGAACCTTACAAAAGAGTTGAAAAGTCTTATACTGATCTCCTTCTATCTTTAGTTGCAAATGGATACTCTGAATCTTCTCTTACCTCTACTCTTAAGAGTATTAATTTGCCCTACTCAGAAGAAGAGATGAATAAAATCAAAGATGAACTCAAGAATAAATTAGAACTTTTCAAGATTAGAGAACTTCCAGAGGATGCTTTTGCATTAATTATAGATGCTTATCACTGTGAGATAAGGGAGAATACAAAAGTTAAGAAGGCTACATGCTATGTGGTATTAGGGATAGACATGGAAGGAAGAAAAGATAATTTTTGAGTCTATACCTTCTTTGGAAAAGAGAACAAAGATACATGGAGAATAGGATTTGAAGACTTAATAAGCAGAGGACTAAAAAGAGTCTTAGTAATTGTTAGTGATGACTCTCCTTTGATAATAGAGACAATTAAGACAATATTTCCCTTAGCAGATCACCAACTCTGCTTTGTGCGTCTTAAGAGAAATGTGAGAAGACATATGAGCAAGGAAGATGCAAGTCAATTTAATAGAGAATTATCAAGGCTGAAGACTGAAAATTCTTTAGAAGAGGTAGAAGAGAAATTAGGCTTCTTTGTGAGAAGTAAAGGTCAGGAGGATACTTTAATTCCATTAATAATTTGGAAATAAATATTTATCTTCAAAGGGAAAACTTAATACAAACAAAATGGAAACATTCCATACTAAAGATAAATCTCCTTTGTATGAAATAAATCAACTTTTCCAATTAAGGTATCTATGCCAGACACAAAATTCTTGATAAGTCTCAGTTTACCTCAGAAGAGTGATGTTTTCTTCTCCTATCTAAATACAAGGACTTGCATCAATTTGGACTAACATTATTTTCTTCTTCTCTTTTTGATAGGAGAAGAATAACCAAAAGATTTAAGAATTCTTTTGATAGATGAGAAAGAGATTTATTCCTTGTTTGAATAGAATCCCCATACTGCTAAATGAATAATTTTTATCCTTTCCTCTTCTTTTTGAGACAAACAAATACAATCCTTTCTCATAGTAACGTCATTTTCTCGGATTACTTCTCATATGATAATGTCATAAATTGATAACACATTTCAAATTATAGAAAAATTAATTTTTATATGATAAAATAAAGAAACTATTAGAAAAATCTTTATGAATTAATTGATGGGTGATTTATGGAAAAAAATAAGATCTTTTTAGTGGGATTAGAAAAAGAAATGGAAGCATCGTATCTAGATTACGCTATGAGCGTAATCGTAGGACGTGCTTTACCTGAAGCAAGAGACGGACTAAAGCCTGTACAAAGAAGAATTCTTTATTCCATGTATGAATCTGGTGTCCATGCAGGAAAACCATATAAGAAGAGTGCCCACATTGTGGGAAATGTATTAGGAAGATACCATCCCCATGGAGATGCTGCAGTATATGATGCATTAGTAAGAATGGCTCAGGATTTTTCCTTTAGATATCCCCTGGTAGATGGTCATGGAAATTTTGGGTCCATAGATGGAGATGAACCCGCTGCAATGCGATATACTGAGGTAAGATTAACTCCTATCTCCATGGAGATTTTAGAAGATTTAGATAAAGATGTTGTAGATTTTGTTCCTAATTACGATAATTCTTTAAAGGAACCTGTTGTATTACCCTCAAAAGTCCCTCAACTACTAATTAATGGTTCTTCAGGAATTGCGGTAGGGATGGCAACAAATATTCCTCCCCATAATCTTTCAGAAATAATTGATGCCCTTCTATATATAATAGAAAATCCCAATTGTGATATTGAAGAGATATTAAAAATAATTTCCGGTCCTGATTTTCCCACAGGAGGAATAATTATAGGTAAGAAGGGAATAAGAGAAAGTTATCTTACGGGTAAGGGGAAAATTATTATAAGAGCAAAATTAAAGGTAGAAGAAAATAAAAAGGGAGATAAAAGCATAATAATAACGGAAATTCCATATCAAGTTAATAAAGCAAATCTATTAACTCAAATTGCAGAACTAGTACAAGAAAAAAAGATTCAAGGAATAAAAGATTTAAGAGATGAATCCGATAGGCATGGAATAAGAGTGGTTATTGAGCTGAAAAAAGAGGCAGATCCTAAGATAATAATAAATCAATTATATAAGCATACACCTTTAGAAACAACTTATGGAATTATTCTTTTAGCAGTCCTTGATGGACAACCCAAATTATTTAATCTCTTAGAACTTTTAAAAGTTTTTTTAGATCATAGAAAAGAGGTCGTAACAAGAAGAGTTAAATATGATTTGGAAAAGGCTCAAAAAAGGGTCCATATATTAGAAGGACTATTAATAGCCTTACAAAATCTTGATGAAGTAATAAGAATTATAAAAAGCTCTCAAAATACAGAAAAAGCAAAGGAAAATTTAGTTTTGAAATTTAAGCTCTCCCATAATCAAGCTCAAGCAATATTAGAGATGAGGTTACAACAGTTAACCACATTAGAGCGAGAAAAATTAGAAAAAGAGTCAAAAAATCTGTATTCAGAGATTGAAAAATTGAAAAGCATTCTTGAAGATGAAAAACTATTATGGAAGGAAATTTCTGAAGAGTTAAAGGAAATAAAGAAAAAATATGCTGACAAAAGGAGAACAGAAATTCAAGAAGAAGAAAAGGAAAGTCTTACCATTGAAGATTTACTACCCGACAATCCAGAAGTAGTATGCATAACCCAAGAAGGATATATAAAAAGACTTCCTCTTTCCACTTATCAGCTTCAAAGAAGAGGAGGAAAAGGTTTAAATACCTTAGCAAATCAACATCAAGATATAATTACAAACCTTACAATTACTTCAACAAAAAGTAGCTTATTGTTCTTTAGTAATTTAGGAAGGGTTTATTCAATAAAGACCTATGAATTACCAGAAACCTCAAGACAAAGTAAAGGAGCATCTTTAAGGGAATATATCAATTTAAGCGATGAAGAAAAAATTACTGAGATAATTTCTATAAATTCTGATCTCAAAGGAAAATATCTTTTCTTCATTACTTCTAGGGGGACAGTGAAGAAAACATTATTTGATGAGTTTTTAAATGTGAGAAAGGGAGGAATAAACGCTATCTCTTTAGAAAAAGGAGATTTCTTAGTAAATGTTCTTCTAACCTCTGGAGAGGATGAAGTTATGCTCTTTACTAAGAAGGGATTTGCTATTAGAATAAGCGAGAAACAGGTAAGAGAAATGGGAAGAAATGCTCAAGGTGTGATCGGAATAAAACTACAAGAGGAAGATTATGTTATTGGAGGCATTATTGTAAAAGAAGGGAAAGATATCCTACTGGTGACTTCTAATGGTTTTGGAAAAAGGATTAGTATTAATGAGTTCCATGTTCAAGGAAGAGGAGGAAGAGGAGTAAGAGCCATAAAAATCTCAAAGAAAACAGGAGAATTAATTCAAGTTAAAGATATAGCAGAAGATGATGAAATTCTTTTAAGCACTTCAAGAGGGCAAATTATAAGACTTGCAGGAAATTCCATACCAGTTCAGAAGAGGAATTCTCAAGGAGTTAAATTAGTTTCTCTTTCATCTGAGGATCAAGTCATAGCCTTAGATTTAATAGGTGATATTAATAAAAAATGAAAAGGTATGAACTTCTAGACCATACTGCAGATATAGGAATCATAGCTTATGGCCCCACAAAAGAATCTGCCTTTGAGGCTTGTGCAGAAGCAATGTTTGATTTAATTACACCAATTTCTGAGATTTCTGAAAAAACAAGATTTGATATAGAAGTTGATGCTGAAGATTTAGAATCTTTACTAGTTACTTGGCTAAACGAGTTATTGTACGTTTTTGAAGTAAAGGGACTTATCTTCAAAAGATTCGAAGTTGTTTTAATAGGTAATGAGCAATTGATTAGTCATGGCTACGGTGAAAAATTTGATCCTAAGAAACATGTTTTACAAAGAGAAATTAAAGCAGTAACTTATAATTTATTAAAGATCGAGAATCAGGGAGACAAATGGTGTATCCAATTAGTCTTTGATATATAAAATGGCTATTTTAATCATAGGAAGAAAGGGCTCAGGAAAAAGTACCCTCTTAAAGATTCTCTCTCAAGGAAAAGGAAATATAAAGCCCTTTGACATAAATATTCATGCTGTACCTAAAGAGGATGATAGATTAATTCACCTCTCCAAAGTTTTTCAAAGTAAAACTTTAACTCCTATTCATATGGATTTTATAGATTTTCCATTGGATGCAACCTTCACAAAAAAGACTCCTCAACTTACTACGTACGTCCAAAGATCTGATCTTATTTTATATATAATTCCCCTTTTTCTTGAAGAAAAAAATCCTTTAGAAGAAATAAAAGAGGAAGAAAATGAAATTATATTGAATGACTTAGAAATCTGCGAAAGGCTTCTTAAAGATAGAAGAATAAATATTGCGGAAAAAACTCTTTTAGAAAAAGTCCATCAATATTTAATGGAGGAAAAACCTTTAAGTTCTTGTGATCTAAGATTAGATGAAATAAAAATGTTAACTGCATGGAATTTTTTAAGCCTAAAACCTATATTTTATTTAATTAACGTTTCTCAAGATTTTATGGAAAAGAAAGAAGAGATTGATTCAATTAAAAATTCACTGTATGTAGAAAAAAAGCAATATCTTGTTTTTTCTGCAAGTTTAGAAGAAGAAATCTTAGAGATGGATATAAAAGATAAATCAGAATATCTTTCTTTATTTGGTTTTGAAAAAACTATAAAAGAAAGATTATATGAGATAATTTTTAATTATTTTGACTTGATTACTTTTTTTACAGGAAATGAAAAGGAAGTAAGAGCGTGGAAACTAAAAAAGGGAAGCTCTGTATTAGAAGCTGCAGGAACAATACATACTGATTTAGCAAAGGGATTTATAAGAGCAGAAGTTATCTCTTGGGATAAATTAGTTTCAGCAGGAAGCTGGAAAACAGCCCAACAAAATGGCTTAATATCCCTTGAAAAAAAAGAATATATTGTAAAAGAGGGAGACGTAATTTTTATAAGATTTCATCTTTAAAGGAATCTTTTAGTCTAAAGTGATATTAAGATTTACTGGGTTTTTAATAATATCAGATACAGGACATCTTTTCTCTACTAATTGAATTAATTCTTCTAATTTCTCTCTTTCTAGGGGGGAATCAATCTTTATCTTTACTCTTACCTCTTGATAACCTGCTCTAATATTTGGATTTCCCATAAATCCTTGGGGATCTAAATCTCCTTCCGCTAAAATCTTTATACTATTGATAGGAATATTTTTTTCCTTTGCTACTATAGAGATCATAATACCTAAACAGCCAATTAGAGATGCTAAAACTACTTCTACTGGATTGGGAGCAGAGTCTTCTCCTCCGAGAGATTGAGGTTCATCCACCATTATAGTAAACTTTTCTCTAATTTCTGTTTCTACTTTTAGACCTCCCAACCATTTTCCTTCTGCTTTAAAAGTAATAGTTCCCATACAAATTTCCTCCTTAATATACAAACTTTATCTCGATCTCACTAATCTCCGGAATTTTTCTTAATCTTTCTTCTATCTCTTCCTTTATATGATTCTTGAAAGGATCCTCTGGCGAAATTAATAATTCAATATATACCTTTCCTTTTTCATTTACATTTAAATAATTTACCATTTTTAAGGAAAGAATATCCATGGATAAATTGGGATATAAAATTTGAGATAATATTTCAATAATATTTTCTTTAGTTAACTTTTCTTCTTTTTTCTCTCCTAAGTAATTTTTAATTGCGGATTTTAGTCCATCCACTGCCAACACAGAACAATGCATCTTTACAGGAGGAAGACCTCCAAGAGCCTCTGTTACATCCTTCCATGTAATTTTCAAGGCTTCATCTATAGTTTTTCCTTTCACCATTTCTGTAAGCATAGATCCCGTAGCGATATTGGAAGCACATCCAAAGGACTGAAACTTAATATCTATTATTTTTCTTGTCTCTTTATCTACTTTTAAATAAACAACTATTTGATCTCCACATGCAGGACTTCCCTCTATAGCCATGGCATCTGCATCCTCTATTACTCCCACGTTTCTTGGATTTCTAAAATGCTCAAGAACTATGTCCGAATATTGTAATGGCATATTCTTATACCTCCAAAGATTCCTTTGAAGCAATAAAATCCTTCAAAGTATATTTTTTAAGAACACTTTTCATAGCATCATTTAATTCCTTCCAAAGGGGTCTTGTAAGACAAGTAGGAGCCCTTTTACATTTTGATCCATTTTCTATACATAAGACTAAGGTTATTCGACCTTCTAATGCTTCTATAACTTCAAAAACACTAATATCCTCAGGTCTCCTATTTAAACTGTATCCCCCTTCTGCACCTACTTCCGCTTTCACAAATCCCTTTTGAGAAAGAATTCTCATGATTCTCTCTAGATATCTCAAAGGAATTTCCTCGTTTTGAGCTATAGTTCTTACACTGATAGGGGATTTTTCTTGATTATTAGCAAGATAAATTAAAGCTCTTAAACCATATCTTGACCTTGTTGATAATTTCATTATTCATGCACCTCTTTTAAAATTACTACTTTTTTAGGATTATTTTATGCTTTAATAAAAAGAATGTCAATAGAAAAGGAATTTTAATTTTTGACAGAAATCATAGGATAATGATATATTGAAGATAAAAAAAATTGAAAGCTTATATGAAAAACAATTAAAAAAATTTGAACAAGGAGGAATTTTTATGATGAATTATGAAAAAAGTTATGAGATATTAAAAAGTAAGTTAGAAGAGAAAGGAATTGATATTAGAAAAGTTGAGGAAAAACTTAAAAGCTTCAAGGTTGAAACTCCTAGCTGGGGATATGGTGATTCAGGAACTCGTTTCGCAGTATTCAAGCAAAAAGGCTCCGCAAGAAATGTAAAGGAAAAAATTCAAGATTCCGCTATAGTTCATAAACTTACTGGGATATGTCCTACTGTTGCTTTACATATTCCTTGGGATATGTATGATGATTGGGATGAACTTTTAAATTATTGCAAATCTTTGGGGGTAAGACCTGGAGCTATAAATCCTAATCTTTTTCAGGAAGATGATTATAAACTGGGAAGTTTGTGCCATCCCGAAAAAAGGGTAAGAGAAAAAGCTATAAAGCATATACTAGAATGCATAGAAATTGCTAAAAAATTGGGTTCAAGAGATATTTCTTTATGGCTTGCAGATGGAACAAATCATCCTGGACAAGATGATTTTAGAAGAAGAAAAAAAAGATTAGAAGAAAGTTTAGAAGAAGTTTATAAACATTTAACAGCAGATATGCGTCTTCTTATTGAATATAAATTTTTTGAACCTGCTTTCTATCATACTGATATTCCCGATTGGGGAACAGCCTTTATGCTATGTAATAAATTGGGAGAAAGAGCCTATGTACTTATAGATTTAGGGCATCATCCTTTAGGTACAAATATTGAACAGATTGTCGCTATTCTTTTAGATGAAGGGAAACTAGGTGGTTTCCATTTTAACAATAAAAAATATGCAGACGATGATTTAACTACAGGTTCCATAAATCCCTATGAGCTTTTCTTAATATTTAATGAATTAGTATCTGCAGAAGAGGATGGTTTAAAGGTAGATATTGCATATATGATAGATGAATCCCATAACCTAAAACCTAAGATTGAGGAAATGATTCAAAGTGTAGAAAATATTTATAAGACTTATGCAAAGGCACTAATAATAGATAGAAAAATGCTAAGAAAATATCAAGAAGAACAAGATATTGTGATGGCAGAAAATGTCCTTATTTCTGCCTTTGATACCGATGTAATGCCATTAATATATAAAGTAAGAGAAGAAATGGGGGTTCCTTTAGATCCACTAAAAGCTTTTAGAGAAAGCGGATATATGGAAAAAATAATTAAGGAAAGAAGCTAAAGGGGGATAAAAAATGGAAGAAAGACAATTTCTTGCCTTTGATTTAGGGGCTGAAAGTGGAAGAGCATTGGTTGGAATTTTAAAAGAAGATAAGTTGGTAGTAGAAGAGATTCATAGATTTGTAAATAGACCTGTAGAAATATTAGGAAGATTATACTGGAATGTACCCCAGATCTTTCAAGAGATAAAAGAAGGAATAAATAAAGCTTTTTCAAAATACCCCCATATTGAAAGTATTGGTATAGATACTTGGGGGGTTGATTTTGGATTAGTCACAAAGGAAGGATATTTAGCAGGTCTTCCCGTATGTTATAGAGATCATAGAACTGATGGAATACTAGAAAAAGCTTTTAAAGTCATGCCCAGGGAGAGGATATATGAGTTAACAGGAATTCAAATAATGCAAATAAATACATTATTTCAATTATATAGTATGGTGCTTGAAAATTCATCTTTATTTAAATCAGCCTATAAACTTCTTTTTATGCCTGATCTTTTTAACTTTATGCTCACAGGTGAAATGAAAACAGAATTTTCCATTGCTACTACCTCTCAACTTTACAATCCTATAAAAGATTCTTGGGAAGAAGAAATATTTGAAAGATTTAGAATTCCTATAGAAATTATGCCAGAGTTAGAAATGCCAGGAAAGGAAATAGGAAAAATTTCTGAAAGCATAAGAAGGGAATTTAATATAAAGGATATCTCAGTAATCTCTCCCTGTGGACATGATACCGCTTGTGCAGTAGCTAGTGTTCCTGCAGAAGGAGAAGACTGGGCTTATTTAAGTTCAGGAACTTGGTCTCTTATGGGGGTAGAACTTAAAGAGCCAATAATTAACAAAGACTCTTTAGAGGCAAATTTCACCAACGAAGGAGGGGTAAATAAAACTTTTAGATTCTTAAAGAATATAATGGGACTTTGGCTTCTCCAAAGTGTAAGAAGAATATGGATGAAAGAAGGAACAGAATTTACTTATTCAGAAATAACAAAAATGGCAGAAGAAGAAAAACCTTTTCAATTTTTTATAAACCCTGATGATAGTTCTTTTCTTAATCCTCCTAATATGGTTCTCGCCATAAGGGAATACTGTGAAAAAACAGGACAAAAAATTCCTGAAACCAAGGGAGAGATTGTAAGATGTATTTTAGAAAGCTTAGCCTTTCGCTACAAAGAAGTCTTTGAAAGTTTAGAGAAAATTATAGGAAGAAAAATAAAAATACTTCATATTGTAGGAGGAGGTTCTCAAAATGCCCTTCTTTCTCAATTTACTGCTAATGTTTTAGGTATTCCTGTAATGACAGGTCCTGTTGAAGCAACAGCCATAGGAAATATTATGATTCAGGCAATATCAAGGGGCGCTATAAAAGATTTGTCCTCGGGAAGAAGAATAATCAGAAATTCCTTTGAACCTATCATTTATTATCCAAAGGATACTGAAATTTGGGAAAGAGAGTACAAAAGATATAAAGAAGTGATAAAATAAATATTAATGAATATCGAAGCCTATTTAGAATTTAAAAATAAAATTATAAATAACCTATCTAAGGTTATAGTAGGAAAGGAAAATATTATCGAATTAATTACTATAAGCTTTATTTGTGGAGGACATGTGCTTATTGAAGATGTTCCTGGTCTTGGTAAAACTTTAATGGTTAAAGCCTTTGCAAGAACCCTTGGAGGTAATTTCAAAAGAATACAGTTTACTCCTGATTTGCTTCCTTCAGATCTTACAGGAATAAATTTTTATAATCAAAAAACTGGAGATTTTGAATTTAAACCTGGACCTCTTTTTGCTAATATAATATTAGCAGATGAGATAAATAGAGCAACTCCAAGAACTCAATCGAGTCTATTAGAAGCAATGGAGGAAAGACAAATAACTGTAGATGGAATTACAAGAAAACTTCCCGATCCCTTTATGGTACTTGCTACTCAAAATCCTGTTGAAACTTATGGAGTTTTTCCTCTTCCTGAGGCGCAACTAGATAGATTTTTTATGAGAATAAAAATAGGATACCCAAAAAGAGAGGAAGAGGTAGAGATTATAAATAGGAATAAGCGTTTTGATTTGCTTGAAGATATAGAAACAGTAATAACTAAAGAAGAGATAGATTATGTAAGGAAAAATTATAGCAATGTAAAAATATCAAAGGAAGTGATGGATTATCTTTTAGATATAATTGATAAAACAAGAAATTCTGATAATATTCAATTAGGAGTAAGCCCACGAGGAAGTATTGCCCTTTTTAAGGGATGTCAGGTTTATGCCCTCTTTCGAGGAAGAGATTATATAATCCCTGAGGATATCAAAGAACTTGCTCCCTATATTCTTAATCATAGGATAATAACCTTAGGAACAATGAAAAGTAAAGACATATATGGATTTATAAGAACAATTATTGAAAGTATAAAAGTTCCTTTGGAGGATATTTAAAGATTGCTTTATGTACTTTTCTTTCTTATTCTTTTGGGAATTTTAATAAATATTTTCGCAAAAAGATATATTTTATATAATGTTTATTATAAAAGAGAAATTTCTAAAAAAATAGTAGAAATAGGAGAAGAATTTACTATAACTACCACTATAGAAAATAGAAAATTACTTCCTGTAACTTTTTTACAAATAATAGAACAACTTCCATCTGTTCTTGAATATAGATTTAAAATAGAAAGATTCATTGTTAAAGGCTTTTTTTATCATACTATGACCTTTTTTCTTTTGCCCTTTCAGAGGATAAAAAGAAGTTATAAAGCAATTTGTAATACTAGAGGAAGATATATATTTGGAGAAGTTTCCCTATTAGGTGGAGACTTTTTAGGATTAAATGTAATTTCTCAAAATTTTTTCCTTAATCAAGAGATTATAGTATTGCCTAAGAAGATTGATATCGAGAAGGAAATTATTCCATATGGAGATTACAATGGAGATATCTCTGTTAGAAGATGGATTATTGATGATCCTACAATGATCATTGGAATAAAAGAATATACAGGACAAGAACCTGCAAAAACTATACATTGGCCTTTATCCCTTAAGCATGGAGAACTTATGGTAAAAAATTTTGATTTTACCTATGAAAATAATTCCATGATAATTTTAAATGTAGAATGTTCAAAACCTTATTGGCTAAGAATTGATGAGGACGGAATAGAAAATTGTATATCTATAGCACGAGGAATAGGAGAGATTTTTTATGAGAGAAAAATACCCTTTGGTTTTGTTACCAATGCATTAATACATGGTTTTTCAAGAGAAGAAAATATAATCTATCCATCTTCAGGAGATCTGCATTTTTCTATTTTTATGGAATACTTAGGCAGAATTTCTTATAATGTCAACTTACCTTTAGAGAATATATTAGCAAGCTATTTGGATAAAAGTTCTCTCATTTCTACATATGTTATCATTACCCCTAAAGTTTTAAAGGAGTATATTAATTATATAAACTCCTTAAAAAATGACTTAAATGAAATTATTGTTATTTCAATATATCCTGATAATCTAGAATTTATTTCTAATAGAATAATAAAGTATTTTACAAAAAGAGAAGATGTTGCTTTTATATCTTAAACTAATATCTTATCTTTCTTTAACATTTTCTCTTCTATCCTTTGCCTTTACTCTTATTTCTAATTTTAGCTTAAATGAATTTATTTTTTTAATATTTCTTCTTATTTCTTCTCTTTCTTTTCACTTAAGAAAAAATAGGCTCCTTTTTTCTTTATCTTTTATTCTTTTCCTTATACCTATCATTTTATTTCCTTCCTTAGTTAATACTATTTTCAATATGATTTTTATCTTCTATATTTTTAATCTAATCAATAATAATATGAAAGAAGTTAGCTATGGAAATTTTGTAGATTATTTTAAGAAGTCCCTTCCCATAATATTTATCATCATCTTTACATCTATATTTCTAAGATATTATCCAGAAAAATTCTCAAATATAGAGAGATTTGTTCTTCCCTATATTTTTATTTATCTTGTAACCTCTGTTCTTTTATTAAGAGTTTTAAGATATCTTGAATATAATCCCCTAGACAAAGGGCTTCTTATAATAAACTTGAGATATACTGTAATTATCATACTTTTAGCTCTAATTCTTAGTTTCCCCTCTATTAGAAATGTAATTTTTTCTTCCTTTTCAAAGATTTTTCAGTTTTTGGTAAATATTTTTACCATTGTTTTTGGTATATTGTTTATAATTGTTGGATATTTCCTTCAAAAATTAGTTTATTATATTATTCTTTTCCTTTATTCTAAGAATATAATAAAATCAGAACACCAAGTAATTGAATCTCTAAGCTCTAGACTTGAAAATATTTTAAGGCTATTTATGGGACAAAAAAAACTTTCTTGGACCTTTCTTGATACTTTTATAACAATAGTTTTTTCTTCTTTAATTATATTGTTAACAATAATACTTATTTTTGGGCTTTTAAAAAGAAATAACTTTATCTCTAAAAATAAGGAGACATATAAAGAGGAAAAGGAGTTTATATTTCCAAAGAAAAATATCTTTCAAAGTATTTTTTTGAAAATTAAAAGGGAAAAAGATCTTAATATCGTAAGGATATATTATAAAAGGTATCTTAAAGAAAGTACGAAAAGAGGCATAGAAATTCTTCCCTCCTTTACCTCCCTTGATATATACGAAAAAACTAAGCATATATTTAATCCTGAAATATTAACCCGTATGAGAGAAATATATATCTATGTAAGATATAATATAAAAATACCCTCTTCTGACTTAGTTAAAGAATTTCTTTCTCTTTACAAGAAACTTAAAGAAAAAAAGTCTTAGTTAAAAAACTTGCCATAAGGAGTATGTGTTAGTAATGCAGAGTATACCAAGTTTTGAGCTCAGTCTATGAAATTATCAAGTTATATTAAAGTAATTTAAGCTTCACTATATTCTTTTCCTATTCCAAATTACTAAGATTATACTTAATATAATGATAGCTAATAAAACTATTAAATATAGAATTAATGGGCTAATTTCAAATATAATTCTATATGAAATCTCTGGACTTGCTAAAATTTCAGAGTAAACATTACCAAGTTTTGTTATAATAGTTATTTGACCTGTTATTTTGTTAATATTCTCAGTTTTATTTAAAAAATTATTCAATCTTATCAAGGAATCTGCCTCAGAATAAAATATAGAATATAAAACACCCTTAAAAGGAGACTTCTCTGCTTGAAAAATTACATCTGTAGTAAAACCATCAAAATAAATATCTAGATCTTTTTTAAATGTAAATTTATCTTTTGAAGGTATAATCCAAAGATAATTTTTTATTTTTTCTATTCTTTTATCATCAAACTTTCCAACAAAGATAATATCCTTTCCAGAAAGTATAGTTTCATCTATTATATCTCCTAATATAATCTTAAAATTATATCTTAATCCCATATTTTGACCTATCTTTCCAACGAGAGTTGCTAACAAAGTGAGCTCATAAAGATTTACATCATTCATTAACCAGATATAAATATCATTAGCGCTTCCTCGAAATAAGTTCTTCAGATTAGGATATTCCTCTTTATAGTCTTTAACAAAATAAACTAAAGAATTTCCATCTATTTTAGTCCAAGCAACCTCCTCAAATCTCTTATCACAAGGAGCATTTTTTAAATCATGATACACTTTTATCTCCACAATCCATTCTTTTTTATCCAGTTCTTCTTGAGGGAAATATACTTTTATTCTTCCCTTTTCCACATTTCTACCATCTAATTTTTCACTTTTTACAGGAATGCCATTGATATAGACAGTGATTACTGATCTATCCTCTAATACGGGAGAATGACTTAAATATAATTCTAAAAATGATCCTTTTCCAATCCCCTCAAAGCCAACAGGAGATTTAATTAAAAAGGATTTTCCTTGGTAAAAAGCTCCCGATAAAACTAAGTTATCAAATCCTAAATCTACTAGTCTTATTACATTTTGTTTATTCTCTTTATCATATTTTTTATCCTTTGAAGTTTTAACAATTATAGGATTATCCTCTGCGACCTTTATTTGTTCCTCATCAGTTATATATTCTAAAGCTTTCCATATTCCTCTCTTATCTCCTGATATATATAGTCTTAAGCTGTCATGATAAGACATATATATTAATCCATCTCCTGATTCTAAATATTTTAAAAATTCTTGTTTTTTAAGGAATTCCCATTTATCAATTTTTCCAATTAGTATCTGATTTTCTCCTCTTTTCTCATAGGGATTGTCAAAAGATACCCTATAAGATAAATTCTTATATCTCTCTCTTGTGGCAAGCTCATTAGCTAAATATAATAAGACTTCGATCTCATCAGTATCAAAATTTTTAGGGAGATAAAAAACAAAATTGCATACATCTTTTTTTAAAAAATCTAAAAAGGGATAAGGGAAATAAGAAATCTTATAGGATTTATCAATAGTCTCCAAATGCAACATAGAAGTATTATGTAAAAGGACCCAATTTGCATCGTTATCTAAATCTTCACATATCCCTTCTATACTTCTTTGTTTTGTAGATATAATTATCTCATTATATCCTTGCTTAATTCTTGCTTTAGGAATTCTTATCTTTAAACTGATAAAACCTTTTCCTGGCTCTACAATGTTTCTCGAAAATATGGGATATCCATTCAAGTAAATAGTTACCATTGATAACTTTGTAATTAGAGTCTCAGAATAAGAATATTCCAATTTTAGATAACAATTATCAATAACTTCTACTCCTTTTGATATAAAAAACCAAAAGGAGTATTTATTTAAGGGAAGATTTAGAAGAACCCCCTCTTTAAGTATAGGAATATTGTAAATATTAATTTTTCTGGATCTATCAAAAGAAAATGCAGGCAGAAAAATAGTTAAAATTAGAATAAAGATTATAAAGATAAAGTTCTTCTTTCTCATGATACACTCCTTTCAGTTTTATACCATCTCATTGTTTTCCCTGTTAACCTATCCCTAAAAGCAAGATAGAAGGCTCTTAAAACTACATATAACCATAGCTGACAGTAGGTAAAATACATTAAAGCAATAAGAAGTAAATTTTCTAAAGTTCCCTCCCCTTTTTCTAAACTTAAGGATATAAAAGTTTCTGTAATAAAAAGAATATAAGCTAGTATCCAAATTATTAATAAAGGACCTCCTACATTTAACTTTATAATTCCTAAAAGTCCCAAAATAAAAATAAGATCTGAGATTAAAATGCTAGAAAATGCAACTAAATAAATATAAGTGAAATAAATTAGATCAAAAGCAATTTTGCTTTTTAAGAAAAATATATTTTTTAGATAAGTAGAAATTACTGAAATATTTCCCCTTGCCCATCGAGTTCTTTGCTTTATCCAGACTTTTAGTTTCTCGGGTTCTTGTTCCCAAGTAATTGCTGAAGGTACCCACTTAATTTTATATCCCTCCTGATAGATCCTTATAGTCAACTCTGTATCCTCTGTTAATGCATGTACATTCCATCCTCCAATTTTTTCTAGCAAATCTTTTCTAATAATAAAATTAGTCCCAGGAATAGTGGTAAGACCAAGAAAATAATTTCTTGCTGCTTGAACGAGCCATTGGAAACTCAAGGTTTCTATGTTTATAAATTTTGTTAAAATATTTTTATCCTTATTCCTTGTTCTAAACTTTCCAACCACTGCTCCAAGACTTGGATCGCTTATTATAAATCTAACTAAATTAAGTATTGCTCTTCTTTCTGGAGTATTATCTGCATCATATACCGCTATATACTCTCCCGTTGATATTTTTAATCCATGATTTAAGGCATTTGATTTCCCTTTAGCACCAAGAGGTGGTTTTATTTCAAGGACTTTCAGATTATTATATATTCTTTGCTTTTCTCTTAGAATATCTCCTGTTTTATCTTGAGAGCTATCATTTATAACTATAATCTCTAATTTATCCTTAGGATAAAGAGAACGAGCTATTGCATCTATAGTATTTCCTATAACCTTTTCCTCATTATGGGCAGGAATAAGCACTGATATCTTAGGATACCAAGGTAATTCTTCTTTTTCTTCTTCAGAAGAAAAACTTTTTAAAAAGTATCTGTAACCAAAATAAGTTAATATGATATGATAAAGAAGAACTAGCCATACCAGGCCCATAGAGATGACAAATAGATAATCCCAAAGGGTTAACACTTTCATTTCTTTAGTTCTCTTTCATAGAGTTTACGTTTATTATTTATCAACAAGATAATTATTAAAAGAAAAGATATTATTACAACAATCAAAAAAATTTTCAAATAAGCTATAAATCTATCAAAAAATTTTTCAATAGCAGTTTTACTATATGGTGAAATCTTACTTACAACCCATTTTTTACCATTTTTATTGGTAATGATTAAGTTTTCATTAGCCACCTGATAAGGCTCCTGAGAAAAATCCAGAAAGTCATATCCTAAATCTTTTAAATTGGAAATTAGTTCCTCTATATCCTCAGAAGAAACATAGGAAGGAATAGATATTCCGATAATTATATCTCTAAAAGCTAAAAATTCTTTTGCTTTTTTAAAAACCTCTATTTTATTCTTAGGATCCCTTGGATTATATTTTCCTAAATTTACAGGATATATTAAGGTGTAAAGATCTTTTGTGAGAATTAAACTATCATCTAATATTATTTTAAAATATTTACCCGCATCTACACGCTTTTCTTTATAAGGAATATCATACATCTTAAAAGCAACAGGATATAATTCGCAACTTGCTAAAAGGTTTAAATCATTATTAATTCTAGAATTGTAATCATTCTCATAAAATGAACCCTGAATAATGAATCCTCCAGACTCTTCAACTTTTCTTAATAACGAGAGCAATTTCTCATTATCCCATAAATAGAAGATCTTTCCATCTTTTTTTATTGTAGGATGAACCACAAGAAGATAAGGAACACCTTGACAACAGTAAGTTTTTAATTTTTCTTCTAAAAATTCTGCTGAGGTTAAAGGACTTATATCGTCAAGAATAATCATGGCTTTCTTAGAGTTTTTATGTTTAACCTCTAGAATTTCATGGAGAAGATCAAGAAAGATAATACCAGTGTTATCTCTGAAATCCAGTCGACCAAAGTAATATAAATTATCTATATTAAATACCCAAGGATATTTATTGATGCCATCGCTTATATAGGATAGAATTTTTCCTTTTTGAGGTTTAATAATATAAACGGAATTTTCTGGCTCAAAAGGAATTTCTTTATTTTTATATATTAAACTTGTAAATCCTAATTGCTTACCTTCTCCTTTAAAATCCTTACATCCAATATATTTTACGTAATCATAAATATTTGCTTCTATCCATATGATTTTTCTAGCTTTTGAAATTTCCTTTAAAAAACTTTTCTTCAGAAATTTTTCCTCAAGTCCCAAATAAATAATTAAATCATATTTCTCTACGTTACTTATAATATCGGAAGAAACACTTCCCACCTCCACATTATAATGCGATAGATACTTTTCCAACAGTTTTCCCAAAGAATAGTCTTCTCCAATCCTTGTTAAAACATCATATATAATTAATACCTTTTTCTTATCTTCACAGAAACTTATGGATGATATTAAAATAAAAACTAAAAGAATTATTAAGAATTTATAAATCATACTTGCTATTCTCTTTAGCTCTTTCCCAGAAAATTAAATAATCTTCACCTAAATTATATTGAGTTTCTCCTATTTTAATTTTTAAACTAATGATTTTCCTTTTACCATCGAAATCCACGCTGATTCTATCTAAGAATTTATGAAGTTTTTCTTTAACTATTTTAGCAGAGTTTAAATCTGTATTTGGTAATATAATTCCAAGAGAAAACTCATCAATTATACCTTTTACATCTATCACCCTTGTATTTTTATTTATTTCTTCAGCAATTCTTTCCAGAATTCTTTCATATCCCTCTTTACCATAAATATTTTTCAATTCCTTATAATCAGAAATATCGATATAAAGAATAGATAAAGGCTCTAAAATCCTGTTTGCTCTACTTACTTCTTCTTCAAGCCTTTGAAAAAAACCACTTGCATTTAAAAATCCTGTTATTTCATCTAAAAGTATTAGTTTCTCTTTTTCTTTACTCTTCTCTATACATTCCTTTAACTTGTCGAATTCCCTTCTCAGACTCCCCACAAGATACGTTCCTATAGGAAAAACTAATAACCAAAGGGCATATTTTAACTCAAAATCAGTTATAGAAGCTGTTACTAAAATATTGTATATAATATAAGTACCATATCCTAATATTACAAAAAGTGAAAATATTAATCCTTCAATTAAACCTAAATTATAGGCTATAATTAGACTAATTACCAAAAAAGACATTAAAATAAAGCTCTCAAAATCCACATTAAAACTCCAAGAAAATAAGAAAACTAAAATAACAAACCAAAAAATCATGAATAAATTAAATATTACAACATCTTTAACATTCTTTATTTTCTTATTCATAACTCACTCCTTACAATAGCTAATGTTAATAAGTTTTCAAGCTGATCGAAAGCATAAAAATTATAATTATAATGATCTCCTAATCCCATATTTTTTCCTTTAAATCTCTTTATAAAATTTTTTAATTTATTTAAATAAGTTCTTTCATTAAGTTTATGATATAATCTTAATACTAACGTATAAACCCCAGAACTTTCTTCTTCTCTTATTCTTCTTCCCAGCCAATCATATTGGATTGAAATTTTATTATATTTATTTATCTCCATATTAACAAAATTTAAAAAATTTTTAAAGAGAGTCTTATCTTTTATATATAAGGCTATCAAAACTTGTTCTATAGTATTTATCTCTCTAGGTTTTATAAATTCATTTTTCAAAAGATCATATTTTATAGGAAAAAAGATATCAGAACATATTAAACTCCCCAATAACAATCTTCTTGAATTTTCAAAATATTTTTTAATTTCAGAAAACTCGTCCGCTACATATTGGATTTTATCTATATCAAGATAAAAAAGAGAAATTGTAGTAGAAACCTTTTTAATTCTACCATCATAGAAATCTACAAAAAAATTTTTATAGGTATTGTATTTTATTATCCCCTCCAAAATCCTTCTTCCTTCTTCCAAATAATCTCTATCCTTAAAAATATGAAAAGCCTTCACTAAAGAATATAAAATTCTAAGAGAATCTAAAAAGGCTGTGGAATTATCAGGCTTTAAAGTTCTTCTATTTATTCTCCAATAGAGATACCCTTCCTTAGACAAAAAATACCTTTTAATATTTCTATAAAGGACATCAAAGAGCCTTTTGTTCTTAATTAAGAGGGAATATTCCATTAACTGTCCAAAAGACTCTAGCAGAGAATAATCCGAGGATGAATTTTTTTTAATCTCTGAAATTAATAATCCCCTATAATCAACCAGACTTTTTTTTACAAATATCAACAATGAACCTTCATCTTCAGAAACCTTTTTTGCAACCTCTCCTAAAATGAACTTTAATCTCAAACCCCAATATATATCCTCAATAAATACCTTAAAAATTAATAAGCCAGTTGCTATTAATAAAATAAAAAGAATTAAAAATTTCATTATTTGCTAGTTATTTTAAAAGTTATAGGATAATTTAACTTATCATGTTCAGGAACTTTAATTATCAACCCCTTTTCATTTCTCTCAAAGGGAACTTCCAATTTCTTCTCCAAAAGCTCTACCTTTAATACATCCTTTTGATAGAGAGTAAGCTCTGTGCTCAGAGATTTAATAAAAACTTCATCTTTTTCTGGTTTATTCATTAAAATAGCGTATAATATATCTTCCTTTGTGGTAAATCTAAAATCTTTTCCTGTGTATGTTATTTCCTTTTCACTAAAAGAACCTCCAGCACTCCTAGTAGGACCTTCTCCATATATTTTCCAAGGTTTTGCTCCATATATAGCCTCACCATTTTTAAGAAGCCATTCTCCTATCTCAAGCAGAATCTTCTTAACAGGCTCTGGTATTGTTCCATCTGCTTGAGGACCAATATTTAAAAGTAAATTTCCATTTTTACTTACAATATCAACAAGTTCCCATATTAACTCTTTGGATGATTTATAAATATCTTTTTCTATATATCCCCAGGAAAGTCTTGAAATAGAAGTATCAGTTTGCCAATATATAGGATCAATATCTGACAGCTTTCCTCTTTCTACATCAAAAACTGCACATTCTCTAGGTACAGCATTCAACTTGTAGTTTATTACTACACTCTTCTCCCATTGGTATGCCTTATTGTAGTAATATGCAAAAATCCTCTTTAAGTAAGGCTCAAAAGACGGTTGTTCTATCCACCAGTCAAAGTAAATAAGTTGAGGTTGATATTTGTCAATAATCTCAGTAAGTCTTAAATACCAATCTTCTAAAAACTCCTCGGTAGGTTGCATGGTTTCAGGTTGAGCAGGTCCATATAGATCAAAATATTCCCTTTCTCTTACATCGGAATCAAATTTCATTCCCTCATTAAAGAACCACCAGTGTTCAGCTCTATGATATGATATTCCAAATGTTAAATAATTTTCTCTTACTGCTTTAGCTAATTCTCCAATAATATCTCTTTTAGGACCTATTTTGGTTGCACACCATTTAGTATAACTGCAGTCATACATAGCAAAACCATCATGATGTTCTGCAACTGGGACTATATATTTTGCTCCTGCTCTTTTAAATATATCCACCCATTCATAAGGATCAAATTTTTCTGCCTTAAAAAGAGGTATAAAATCTTTATATCCAAATTTTTTATGCTCTCCATAGGTTTTTGTATGATGTTCAAATTCAGGTGTTTCTTTTATATACATATTTCTTGGATACCATTCATTACCAAAGGCAGGTACCGAATAGACCCCAAAATGAATAAATATTCCAAATTTTGCATCTTTATACCAATCGGGAATTTTGTAATTTTTTAAAGATTCCCATGTAGGTTCAAAAGGACCTTCAGGAATTTTAATTTTCATTACTATTATCCCCCCTATTTTCAATTATTATCTCTTTTACTCCCTTCTCAGGAGTAATCTTTACACCTTTCTCAGTCTTTTCCCCTTTTCCTCCTTTTATAATCTTTACATCGTGAATGTTAAATAAAATAATAGAATATGCTTTTCCTGAATCTTTTTCCACATTAATTTTTATCTTCTCTTTTTCTTTTCTTAAAATTACTTTCAACTCCAGCTCCTTCTCCAGATTGTATACCTCACAAAAAGACTCTCTCCCTTCTATAGGCTCAAAAATATAAAGAGTAACATTTTCTGCATAATCGTAATCTGGTCTCTCTTTGTTATTTCCTATAGCAATAACACTTCCTGGTCTTACCATAAGGGGTAAAGAAAAATAGTCAAACTTTTCTTTATACCACTTTCCCCCAAAACGCTTTTCTCCTGTAATAAGATTTGTCCATATTCCTACATCAGGAAGATAATACTCTACTACTCCTTCTTCGGAGAAAATAGGAGCAACGAGTAAATTATCTCCTAACATATACTGTCTATCAAGAAAATGACAGGTTGGGTCCTCTTCAAATTCAAGAATCATAGCTCTCATCATAGGTATACCCCTATTCACTGCCTCTATAGCTTTGGCATAAAGATAAGGCATCAACTGACATTTGAGATTAACAAAAAATCTGAGAACATCAACTGCTTCTTCATCATATAACCACGGTACTTTGTAATCATGATTACCATGGAGTCTTGAATGAGAAGAAAGAAGTCCAAAAGCCACCCATCTTTTGTAAAGATCAGGAGTTGCAGAACTATCAAATCCTGCTATATCATGACTCCAGAAGCCAAAACCACAAAGTCCCAAAGAAAGACCTCCCCTTAGAGTTTCTGCCATTGACTCATAAGTGGACAGACAATCTCCACCCCAGTGAACTGGAAACTTTTGACTTCCAGCTGTTGCAGATCTTGCAAAAACAATAGCATTTTCTTCTCCCAATTCTTCTTTTAAAGTTTCAAAAACAGTCTTATTATAAAGATAAGTATAGAAATTATGCATTTTTTCAGGATCAGATCCATCATGATAGACTACATCTACAGGAATTCTCTCCCCAAAATCTGTCTTGAAAACATCAACTCCCATTTTTATAAGTTTTCTTAGATAATCTGAGTACCATTTTCTGGCAGAGGGATTTGTAAAGTCTACAATTCCCATCCCAGGTTGCCACTCATCAGTCTGCCAAACTCTTCCGTCAAGTCTCTTCAATAAGTATCCTTTTTCTTTTCCCTCTTCAAAAAGCTTTGATCTTTGAGCAATATATGGATTTATCCATAAACATATTTTAAGTCCTCGTTCTTTTAGTCTTTTCAACATCTCTTCGGGATTAGGAAATACTCTTTCATCCCACTCGAAGTTTACCCAATGATATTCCTTCATCCAAAAACAATCAAAATGAAATACATGTAAAGGAATGTTCCTTTCTTTCATGCCTTGGATAAAGTTTGTAACTGTTTCTTCATCATAATTGGTAATAAAAGATGTAGTGAGCCAAAGTCCAAAGGACCATGGTGGAGGAAGTACAGGTCTTCCTGTAAGAAGAGTATAATTTTCTAAAACTTCTTTTAGATTGTTTCCTCCTATAATGAAATAATTTATCTTTTCTCCTTCTACACTAAATTGTATTCTTTCTATATTCTCTGTAGCTATTTCAAAAGAAACTCTTTCAGGATGGTTTACAAATACCCCATAATCTTTATTAGTCACATAAAAAGGAATATTCTTATATGCTTGATCAGAGATAGTCCCCGCATCAGCATTCCACATTTCTATACTTTGTCCATTTTTTATAAAAGGTCCAAATCTTTCCCCAAGCCCATAAACCATTTCTCCTACAGAAAGATCTAAGCTCTCCACCATATAAGTTTTTTTGTTCTCATCAATAGCATATGCCATATGTTTGTATCCTGAAGAGGTTAATTTTTTATTTTTCCAGTAGAAAGTATATGAAAAAGTTCCTTTTTTGGTAATTCTCACCTCTAAATTTCCAGACTTTAAAATTATGTTATTATCTTCTTCCATAATTTCTGGTTTATAGTTTTCGTTCTTGTTTAGTTCGAAATAGGGACCTTTTTCAAAGAGTCCCTTAAAGTGATAAGATGTTACTTCAATAATATTAGGAAATTGGGAAGAAAAGTGAATTTCAAATAAGGGCCCAAAAAGAGTTTCCCCTCTGTTCTTTACAAAAACCGATGGAGCATAAATTATAATTTCTTTCTCTTTTATTTCGTAATCCCAAACTACACATGGATGATAAATTTTTATTCCTTCTTTTATTCTCCAATAACCATCAGTAAATTTCATAAAAATCCTCCTTTTACTCAAACTTAAACCAGTTAATTTTTAATTCTTTACTTCCTTTTATATACATATCTTGCATTCCTATTAGACTTTCTCCTAATAAGAAAGAGAATTCTTTCCAACTATTAGAAGTATCTATCACTTCAAAGGAAAATTCTTTATCAATTTTGCTAAAATATAAAACTATTTTGGATTTTTGGGAAGAGCATAATTCAATTATTATTTTGCTTGAAGGTTCAATAAACTCTAGATCTTGAAATAGTATATACGAGTTCTCATTATTAAAAATAACATAGGTCTCTCTGAAATTTTCTTTAGTATTAAAACTTATATCCCAACAATCATCAAAATTAAAGGCTTTGTTTTTCTCTAAAGGATTCCTTCTACAAAGTTCCTCTCCATCCACATACACTCTTCCTTTTAGTTTAATATCTTCAGAAGAGGATCCAACAAGTATCTCATATTCTCCCTTTTCTACTAAGTATTTTTCTCCTCTAACATCCCATATAAAAAGTTCTGACACCGGAATAGACATTTTTACCTCTACCTTTTCTCCTTTAGTTATAAAAATCCTTTCAAAAGCTTTAAGTTGGAGTTTTGGTCTTTTTAATTTGGAATTTAAGGCCTTAATATAAACTTGTGGCACCTCATCGGAGTCCATTTCTCCAATATTTTCTATCTCGAAAGAAATATTTATTTCTTCATTAATCTTATAATTATAAGAATCTAGTTTTAAATTTTTATAACTAAATTCGGTATAAGTAAGCCCGTGTCCAAAAGGAAATAGAGGTTCTTTGTCAAAATACATGTATGTTCTCTTTCCTCTTATAATGTCATAATCAGTAATAGAGGTTAAATCATTTATTGATTTGTACCATGTCATATTTAATCTCCCTGATGGAGAGTACTCTCCTACTAGAACGTCTGCTATTGCATTTCCCATTTCTTGCCCTCCATGAGAAGACCATATTATGGCAGGAATATGCTCTTTAGCCCAGGTTAAGGCATAGGGATAGCTACTTATTACAAGAAGAACTACGTTAGGATTTACTTTATAAATTTCCTTTATAAGCTTTTCTTGATGGTCTGGGAGTACAATATCTAACCTATCTATTTCCTCTCTACCATTAACTAATGGATTATTTCCAACACATAATATAACTAAATCGGAATTTTGAGCAATACTACTTGATTTTTCTATTCCGTTTTCTAATTTCTCAATTATAAATTTTTCCTCAGGTAGATCCTCAAGATTATCCTTGAATTTAATTACGTTTCCTTCTTTTTCATCTAAATAAAGGTATTTTCCATTCCATGTCCTAATCACAAAAGTTCCATCTCCTAGGGAGTCAATATTGAAAAGTTCCTTTACAAACCACCCAAAAACCTCTTCGGAAGAAGAGAGAATTCTTAGAGTTGATTCATCGCAAGTTAAAAATTTATTATTAGCTAAAGATTGTAAACTTTTATTTCCCCATCCCCAATCTATGTATTTAAAAATTTCTTTTTCAGTTATATTATCGCTTATTGCCCATACTGGACTTATATTAGATTCTAATACCCTTAAGTATTTATTATTTTTTACAGATTTTATGGCAACTAGATCATAGGAATCATGATAAAAAATCTCTTTCTCATAGAGTTTATTAACTATGCCTTGTAGGATGGATACCTTATAGGGATAAGTACCACTATACCAATCATTGTAGTTTTTATTGGCTAAGGGGCCTAGAACAGCTATCCTTTTAATTTTTTCTTTTCTTAATGGAAGAAACTTATTATTATTTTTTAAAAGAACTATAGACTTTAGAGCGGACTCATAGGCAAGTTTTGAATGTTTTTCATCGCAAATTTTAGTAGGAAAAATATAAAATTTCCTATTAACTTCATCATCAAACTCTCCAAGCCTAAATCTCACCTTTAACGTGTTTGATATTGCTTTATTAATATCCTCCTCTGTTATAAGACCTAACTCTAAAGCTTTCCAAGCGGAAGATATAACTAATTGGGGATCATCAGTGAAAGCATCGATGCCAGCTCTTAGCGCATAGGCTATTGTTTCATAATGGTTTTTAAAGGTATGGTGAGAAGTAACTGTTTGGCTGAAATCTCCTGCGTCAGTAACTACACATCCTGAAAGGCCAAATTTTTCTTTTACTATTTCTTTTACTATTGGATTGATAATACAGGGTACACCATTTACTGCATTATATGCTGTCATTATACATGGGGCTTTTCCCTTTTCTATTACTCTTCTAAATACGTCTAAATAATATTCATACATATTTCTCGGATCTATATTAGCAGAGAATTTATCTCTATCTTTTTCATTGTTATTTGCAAAGAAATGTTTAGGAGTCATAGCTGTTTTTAAATAGATAGGATCATCCCCTTGAAGTCCTTGAATATAAGCTGATGCCATTTCTCCTGCTAAAAAAGGATCTTCCCCATAACCCTCTTCTGTTCTTCCCCATCTTGGATCTCTTTCCATATCTACAGTAGGAGCCCAAAGCATAAGCCCACCAATTTTCCCTCTCATATAATAATAAGCTCTTGCCTCGGTAGCTACCACCTCTCCAACTCTTCTCATTAAATTTCTATCAAAAGAGGAAGAAAGTCCAATGGGTTGAGGAAACACAGTTGCTCTTCCAAGCCATGCTATACCATGGGCTGCTTCACCACCAATATAGAACTCTGATATTCCAAGTCTTGGTATACCTTCTTGTCTTGTGGGAAGAAGTTTAATTTTTTCCTCGAGAGTAAGTTGAGAAATTAGCTTTCTTACTCTTTCTTCAATGGAATTTTTCATGAAAAACCTCCTTAAATACGCAAAAAATATTTAATCTCAAATTATACTACAACTTGTTATATAATATAATGGCTGTTTTAATGGTTAATTTAGTAGAGAAAAATTCAAATATTAGACCTATATTAGTATTAAGCAGGTGCCTTAATAAAGAAGCAGTAAGATATAATGGTGGAATTATAACAGACGATTTTACTAAGAAATTAGAAAAATACATAGAAGTAATTAGAGTTTGTCCAGAAGTAGATATAGGTATGCCTGTACCACGCCCCCCTGTTCTTCTTGCACGAATTGATGAGAAGATTCATATGATAGAACCAGAATCTAAAAAAGATTATACGGAAGAAATAGAAAAATTCTCAAGAAAATTTCTGTACTCTATAAAGGAAGTTGATGGATTCATTTTAAAAGCAAAATCTCCAAGTTGTGGAGTTAAAGATGCTAAACTTTATCAAGAGAATTTTAAAAATATAATAGGAAAAACTGATGGGTTATTTACAAAAATTGTAAGAGAAACTTACCCTTATCTTCCCGTAGAAGATGAGGGAAGACTTCATGATTTTTGGATAAGACAAAATTTCCTAACAAAAGTTTTTGCCTACGCGGATTTTAGAGCTTTAAAAAATAAAATAGAAAAAGTAAAAGATCTCATAAAATTTCACCAAAACTATAAGTATCTGTTAATGTTATATTCTCCATCGAATCTTAAAAAAATGGGATATTTAATAGCTAATTGGGATAGAAAGGGATTAGAAGAAACTTTAAGAGAGTATGAAAAACTCTTTAGAGATACCTTTTCGAAAAATCAATCAATAAAATCTCATATTAATGTAATACAACATATATATGGGCACTTTTCTGATCTTTTGAAATCTAACGAAAAAAAACACTTCCAAAATCTAATAAAAAAGCTAAGAGAAGATAAAATTTATCTCAAGATTATTCTAGAACTTATTAGAAACTACGTCTATAGGTTTGAAGATGAGTATCTATCCAAACAAAGGTATTTATATCCTTATCCAGAAGAATTAGAAGAGATTTAATATTGAAAAAGCAAGGAATAAGAATCTTTTTTCTATTCCCCAATAATCTTTACTAGTACTCTTTTTCGCCTTCCTCCATCAAATTCTCCATAGAAAACTTGTTCCCAAGGACCCAGATCAAGTTTTCCATTAGTTATGGCAATAACTACCTCTCTTCCCATTATGGTTCTTTTAAGATGGGCATCAGCATTATTTTCTCCCACATTATGGTAATATTGATCGTAAGGCTTTTCAGGAGCAAGCTTCTCAAGCCATATTTCAAAATCTTTATGTAGTCCAGGCTCATCATCGTTTACAAATACACTGGCAGTTATATGCATGGCATTACAAAGAAGAATTCCCTCTCTAATACCACTTTCTTCCACACATCTTTGCAAAACATCTGTAATATTGACGAAAGCTCTCCTTGTTGGGATTTCAAACCAGAGTTCTTTTCTATAAGATTTCAATTCTCTCACCCCAATTTTAATCTATTATATTGAAAACATCTTCTCTTTTCTCTTTCTTTTCTGGTATTTCTTTAATATACCCAAAAGCTCCTGATGCATAGATTTCGTGATTCTCTGGAATTCTTAATTCTCTTTTTATTCCTTCACCCTCTTTTGAATTTAAGATTCTTATTATAGCATGAATCCAGCATGCTCCGACTCCAATAGACCAAGCAGAAATCAACATATTTCCCATAGCAAGAATACAATCATACATTGCTGTGGGAACATTTTTATCTCCAGAAATAACAATTACTAAAGGGGCATTATAATAAACACAAAAATTAGGATCTTTTGCTCTTTCAAATCCAGCATTTATCATATCTTGTCTACATAATTCATTTATTCTCTTTAAAATATCTTTATTTTTAATTACAGTAAAAAGCCATGGTTGTCTATTCATACCACTGGGTGCATGCCTTCCAGCATTAAGGATTGTTAAAAGATCCTCTTCGGATAAAGGATCTTCTTTGAAAGATCTAATACTTCTTCTTTCTAAGATATTTTTTATAACCTCATTATTTCTCATATTTGACACTTTTTTAAGAAATTTTTTCTCTTTATTATAAAATAAAAAGGGGAGTAGGGAAATTCCCACTCCCCTTTCTAGTATTTTTTTACTTAATAGACTCTTTACTTTTTCCAGAATTCTACCATTTCTCTTATTTGTTTTGTCTTATAATCTTCATACTTCTTTGCTCCCAAATCTTCCATACCCTTTAAGAATTTAGCCCATTCTTTATCAAATTCTGTGGTGGGAGCCATAATAACCTTTGGTATATTTCTTATCACATATTCAAACAACTTATTTCCTATCGCTCTTATATCTTCATCAGGAGTAGGATACATCCAAAGATAGCCCCAACTCTTCACTGGATATTCCTCTGCTTTAGGGAATAGATCTTTCCAGATCTCAACCTTATATGCAGAAAGAACTTGTTTTTCTACTTCAGTATAATTCTTTCTTATATCTTCCTTTCTTGTATCAGGAACTACAGGATTTCCAGTGGAGTCTATTACATAATTGGGAAGTCTTGGCCATGGATAAATATACACTCCTATTCCTGTTTTTCTTCCAAAATATGGATCTGTCTGTCTTTCTTTCTCTACTTCTGGTAAGAACACTCTCTTTCCATCTATATAGGTATGATGAATTCCTTCTATTCCCCATTGCCTCAAAATATTTGAATCCTCTGTGCAGAGCCAATCTAAGAACTTTATAGCTCTAACTGGATCTTTACATTTCTTTGTAATAGCTATACCCCATCCTCCTGTATATCCTGTTCTAACATCAGGAGGAGCCTGTTTTATTTTTTCACTTACCGTTACAGGATAGTATCCATACATTCTATCATACTTTCCAGCCCTTCTTAATGCAGTAATTGGCTCTCCCACTGCCCAGCCTGCATCAATTAGTGCAAGAACCCTTCCACTGGCAATTTTAGCTTTATATGTATCCTCCTTTTGTATAAAGGTTTCTTTATCTAATAATCCTTGATTCCACATACGATTCAACCATCTGAAGTATTCTTTCTCAATAGGTCTCTTATAATGGAAGATACATCTTAATGTCTTTGGATCCACGTATAATTCTCCATCATCGGGAGCACCCGTAGCAATAAAGGCTGGATTTGTTACACTTATTACTGTTCTCCAGTCATCTGCACATAAAGTTAGAGGTATTGTGGGAAGTCCATCGGTAGTTGGATGTTTCTTATAATAGGCTTTTATTGCATTTTCAAAGTCTTTTAGGGTTCTAATCTTGGGATATCCAAGTTCCATTACTACTCTGTGCTGGAGCATAAAACCGCCATTTACATCTAATACTCTATCATTATCAGTTCCATAAGCACCTAAACAATAAATTCGAGGATCTTCCTTACTCCACTTTAATCTTTTTAAATTCTCTCCATAGGCCTTCTTAATATTTGGAGCATATTTTTCAATAAGATCATCTAAAGGAATCAATGCTCCTGCATCTTTAAGAAGGGCTAAATCACCTTTTGCATAAACAAGATCGGGATAATCTCCGCTTGCTGCCATAATTTGAATTTTTTCTCTTACTGCTGCCTGATTAGGTGCATATTCAATGTCTAAGGTTACTCCTGTTAATTCTTTAATCTTTTGTGCTACAGGACTTCTAAATTGATCATCATTGGGATTTACTTCTCCTATATATACTTTGAAAGTTATTGGCTTACTTGCTTCAGGAGTTGGTGTCATGGGTTTATAAAGCTTTACTTGAGCATTTACTATATTTATTTTCCCACCAATACTTAAAATAAGAATTAGAGATAAAATGGAAAACCAACTTAAGATTTTTTTGAACCTTTTCATTTTCCTCTTATCCTCCTTTTAAATATCTTGGAAAGAGATAATTGAAGGGAAATATTAATTTACCCTTACACCCCCTTTCCTTAACTCTTTATAGCACCTAAAGTCATGCCCTTTATAAAGTATTTTTGTAGGAAAGGATATACAAAAATGATAGGTAAAGTAGTTATTATAGTCATTGCCATTCTCAAAGATTGGGGAGTTACCCTCATGGTCTTCATGGGATCAAGAATACTATAATAGTCTATCGTCGAAGATGCAGCTGCATTTGCTAATATTTTCTGAAGCTCATATTGTAAAGTAGTTAAAGCCTTATTCCCTCCACAATAAAGATAGGTATCAAACCAAGAATTCCAATGACCTACTGCAATAAAAAGAGCAATAGTAGCCAAGACAGGAAGACAAAGGGGAAATACTACTTTGAAGAAAATTGTTATATCATTTGCTCCATCAATCATAGCGGATTCCTGAAGTTCCATGGGAAGCTGATCTATGTAGGCACGAACAAGAATAATATTAAAGGGATTAAGAAGGCCAGGAAGGATATATACTAAAAATTTATTCATCAATCCAAGGCTTCTTATAAGAAGATATTCAGGAACTAATCCTCCACCTACATACATTGTTATTAGGAATAAAATGGTTACAAATTTATTGGCGAAGAAATCCCTTCTACTCAAGACATAAGCAACCATAGCAGTAGATACAACGCTTACAATTGTACCTATTACTGTTCTTAGAGTAGATATTAAAGCTGCCTGTCCAATTAAAGGATAATTAAAAATCTCTCTATAATTATCTAAAGTAAAAACTCTTGGAAATATAGTAATTCCTCCTTTTATAGCATCAAAGGGATCATTTAGAGAAACTGCAAGGACATACAAGAAAGGATATATAGTAACTACTACTAATAAGACCATTAAAGAATAATTTATTACATCAAAAATCTTATCTCCAAGACTTCTTTTCATATTTGATCCTCCTAAAAAATTCTGTAGCCTGTTATTTTTCTACTTAATCTATTAGCAGAGAATAATAATATTAAGCTAACAACAGACTTAAAAATTCCTGCTGCAGTACCAAAAGAGAATCTTCCTGCTCTTATTCCATAATCCAATGCATAAAGATCTATAACGTCAGAAACATTTCTCACTGCAGATGTTCTCAAAAGAAATTGTCTTTCGAATCCGATGTTTATAATATTTCCAATAACAAGAATTAAAATAACTATAATTGTAGGCATAATACCAGGTAAAGTTATATGCCACATCTTTTGAAATCGATTAGCTCCATCCACTTCTGCAGACTCATAAAGCTCAGGGTTAATAGATGCGATTGCTGCAAGAAAGATAATTGTATTCCATCCAAGCTCCTTCCAAATATCTGAAAAAACCACTATCCACCAAAAATATTTTGGATCTCCAAAAAACAGTATAGGTTCTCTTATAAATCCCAGTCTCATTAAAAGATAATTAACTACACCATCGGGAGCAAGCATAGCATGGACAATACTTGCTACAATCACCCAAGACACAAAATGAGGAAGATATGAAATAGTCTGAACAGTTCTCTTAAAAACATTATGTCTTATTTCATTTATAAGAAGGGCTAATATTATGGGAAGGGGAAATCCAAAAATAATTCCCATAATACTCATGGCGAGGGTATTTCTCATAACAAGATAAAATTCAGGATCAGAAAACATCTCTCTAAAATACTTCAAACCTACCCACTGCTGTTGAAATATAGGAATACCTGGTTTGTAGTTTTGAAAGGCGGTGATCCAACCCCAAAGAGGTATGTAACGAAAGATGATAAGCCAAATTACAAAGGGTAATATCATAAGGATTAGATATTTCTGCTTCTTAATAATCTTAATGGTTTTCTCCATCTTTCCCTCCAATAATCCCTTTTCTCAATCAAAATTAAACAAATAAAATTTCTTTTAGAAAACCTAAAATTTTAGACATTTTTATCCCCAAAAATTAGAGAATTTTACGATTTACAGGGATAAATTTTTCATTTTATACTTAAAAAGATAAGAAGGAGAAATTTCAATGAGATTTTGTGATTTTAGAATGTATGAAAAACTCATAATAAGTTATATTTTAGTATCTCTTATACCCATATTGATTCTTGGTTCTTTTGCCATTATTCATTTTAGAAATTTTGCCTCAGAATCAATCTCCCGTGAAATTTACAATAATCTTGAGACCATCAAGTTAAAGATGGAGGAAATGAATGACGAAGCTGTAAATATAGCAAATAAATTAATGATAGATCAGAGATTAAAGGAACTTCTTTTACATAGATATAAAACTCCTTTGGAGGCTTATTTAAAATACTCTGGATATAAAGATATCGAAAATTATAAAACTCTGTATGCAAAAACTATCTCTCATATAAGGATATATTCTGAGAATCCAACTATACTAGAAAATGGCATATTTTATAAGGCAACAAAAGATATTAGACAACAACACTGGTATAAGTTGGCTCATAGGCTTAATGGTTTTATAAGATGGGAACTTATTTACGAATATAAAGATTTATATCCCCAATATTACTTAAGTCTAGTAAGACTTCTCAGGGATGTATATAATGAAAAATTTGGTGTATTAGTTATAAATCTAAATAAACTTGAAATAAATAAGATTTTAAGACATCAGCCTTTTGATACATTTGTTGTAAATAATGAGAAATTAATAGTTGCAAGTAGTGACGATCATTTATTAAACACAAAATTAGAAATAGACTTAAAAAAAATTTTAGGAAAAAATGATAACTTTATCTATCGAAATGGGAAAAAATACAAAGCTATTGGGATATACTTACCTTTAACAGGAGATAATAAAGATTTTTACATTGTCAGCATGGTTCCTTTTGATTTAATAATGGGAGCACCAATAAGAATGCAAAACTTTGCTATTTTTATTATAATTATTAGCTTCCTTGCCTCTATCTTTTTAATCTTTATCTTTTCAAGAAGTACTAGTAAAAGATTATCTATTTTAACGAAGGCAGTAAGAGAAATATCTCATGGAAGTTGGGATTTGGATATTCCCCTTGAAGGAAGGGATGAATTTGCTCAGCTTTCTGAAGATATTAAAAATATGGCAAAGAATATAAAAAAACTCATTGAAGAAGTTTATATAGCAAATATTCAAAAGAATGAACTTTTATTAAGAGAAAAAGAGATAAAATTAAAGCTCTTGACTAACCAATTAAATCCTCATTTTCTATTTAATACCCTTGAGACTTTACATATGATGGCTATTTGTAATGGACAAAAAGATATAGCAGATATGGTTTTAAAATTGGGTAATATTTTAAGAAAAAATATAGAATTGAAAGGAAATTTAGTTAAACTTGAAACAGAACTAAATCTTGTTAGGGATTATTTAGAAATTCAAAAATATAGATTTGGAAAAATAAATTATAAAATAGAAACTCACGTTGATCCTAGTAGAATTTATATTCTTCCCTTTCTTATCCAGCCTATAGTCGAAAATTCTATTATACATGGGTTAGAAAACAAAATAGATGAAGGATTTATATACGTTAAAGTTAAAAAGGAAGAAGAAAGACTTATTATTTCCATAGAAGATAATGGGGTAGGAATGGAAAAGGAGACTTTAGAATCTTTAATGTCTAAACTTTCAAAGGAAAATAACAATGAGAAAATAGGATTAAGAAACATATGGGAAAGAATAAAACTTTATTACGGAGAAGAATATGAGTTAAAAATCACAAGTGAAAAGGAAAAGGGTACTAAAGTAGATATCATTATTCCCTATATAGAGATGGGATGAGACAAAATGTATAGAGTTATTATCATTGATGACGAGCCTTTAATAAGAAAAGGCTTAAGAAAAATTATAGATTGGAATAATTTTGGATTTAACATTATAGGGGATGCAGAAAATGGAATTGATGGTTATAAAAAAATATGTAGCTTAAATCCAGATCTATGTATTATTGACATAAAAATGCCTGGAATGGATGGTTTAAGCCTAATTGAGAAGATAAAAAACAAAAATATCAACACAAAAATAATAATTCTTACAGGATATCCTGAATTTGAATATGCAAAAAAAGCTATAGATTTAGGTGTAGAAACTTATCTTCTAAAACCCATAGATCCAGAGATATTAGCAGAAAAGATTAAGAAAATATATTTGGAATTAGAAAGGGAAAAAAGTATTAAAAAACTTATTAATAAAAGTATAGAATTCACAAGGGAGAAAATTGTTGAGAAAATAATAAAGAGAGAACTTGAAGGTATTTCCATAGAGGAATTAGAGGAAATGTATAATATAAATTTCACTTGGAAAGCTTATCAAGTTATATTGGTAGAACCAAATAATGAGGAAATATTTAGAGAGATTAAAAACATATTTTCCTACTATGCCTTTCATATAGATAATCTTATCGGAATTCTTGTAGAGGATATTTCAAAACCTCATCTTAAAAAGAAAATTATTGACATGAAAAATAAAATTAAATCAAAATATTTATTAGATATTTATATTTCCGTGGGAGAAAAGGTTTTTAACATACAAGAATTATATAAGTCTTATAATTCTGCTCTTAATCTCTTTAAGAAAAAATTTTTATATAATAAAAAAGGAATAATCTTATATCAAGGAGATAGAAAAATAAAAACTGCAGAGGAGATCTCCGATGAAAATATAGTCAAAGAATTGATAAGATCAATAGAAAAGCTTGATATAAATAATATCAATGATATTTTAGATAAAAAAATGAAATTCTGTATATCAGAGGAACTAAATGAAGAAGAAATTAAAACAAGCTATCTTAAAATCTTTTTAAATATTATAAATCATTTTTCCACAAATTATTCAAAATTTAAAGAAATTTCTAAAAACTATCTAACAGATGCTCTAATAAAAGATTTTTACAAAAAAGAATCTCTCTTTGAACTAAATTGTTTTATGAAAAGTTTAATATTAGATATCACTGAAAACTTTTCTAAAATATTTGGTAGATCGATAATTTCAAAAATCTTAGAATATTTAGAATGTAATTATTATAAAGATTTAAAGATAAAAGAGGTTGCAAAAATCTTTGGATATAATAGTTGCTATTTTGGAAAGATTTTTAGAAGATATACAGGTGAAAATTTTAATACCTATTTAGATAAAATAAGAATAAATAAAGCTAAAGAATTACTTCTTCAAGGAATTAAAGTTGTAGAAGTTGCTGAAAAAGTTGGATATAAAGATATCGATTACTTCATTATGAAGTTTAAAAAGTACACAGGAAAATCTCCCAAAAATTATAAAGAGGAGCTTATAAATTCATCTTAAAGTTTCTTATTTTTTCTCCTAAGACACCATCCTCTTTTAAAGAAAGAGAAGCCAATAAATTCTTTAGAAATCCTCTTATTTCTTCTTCGGATACAAAGGATAGATTTTTATAAATATATTCCCAGTTAGGAGTTAAATTTAAAATTATTTTATCAAAAACATATCTTATATCCTGTACATTATTCTCTAAAAATCTTTCCCATTTTCTATAGAGAACTTCCCATTTTTCTCCTTTATATTCCTTTTTAACTTCTTTCCAAAGCTTCCAAAATCTATAAATTAATTGTAATTTTTTATCCTCTTCAACAGCTATGATTTTTCTACTCTCTATCAATTTCCAAGAGATCACTCTAGTTTTCAAATCATCAAAAACAAAGTCTTCAATTACATCCTCAAGAGATCTTTCACCATCTAAAAACCAAGAAAATAATTGTTCCTCAAAATACTCTTTCTTTCCAATATAAACGAAAACATTACCTAAAGCTTTCGTTATAAAATCAGATATCTCTGGAGACTTTGATGCATCAATAATATTATCAAGGGTTGTTTTTCCTAAAGAAAAAAGATATCTTAAAGCTACCTTTGAAAAATCTTTTATTGCAGAAGCAGAAAATTGCTTTACATTTTTATAAATGTTATCCCAAAGAACCTTTTCTCCTGCTGTCATATTCTCAAACACTTCTTTTACTTCTTCTTCGGAAGGAATATACTCTTCCTTCATATATCGGTAAAAGTAAAGACGAGAAACTTCCTCAGGAAAGGTTATCTCCTGAAATATGGATTTAACCTTTGTGTTACTTTTATCTAAAAAGTTTTTCCAGTTTCTTTTTATATTCCTTTCACTTAATCCTTTCTTTGGAAACTCTTCTAAAATATAGTTCCAAGATCTCCAAAAAATATAGAACCAGAATAGATTTTCATCTTCATCAATTCTAATTAACTTCTTTTTTTCTATTAATTTATTAATTAATTCTAAGGACTTAATCTTTGAAAAACTAATCTCATTAATAACATCCCTAATACTTTTTTTTCCATCGAAGAAAGTTACAATATTTTTTTCCTCTTCAGATAAACCCTCCATATTTATGGGAATTAAAAGGAAATCACCTAAGTAATCCAAAAGATCTATATATTTTCCTGAACTTATTAATACCTCAAAGGGATCTAAATTTATAGGAGAAGTAGGAGCTTCTTCATCAGGAATAAAAACAAAGCTTCCTTTACTCCATAAAGCTAAATCCAATAAAGCATCTAAATTTTCTAAATTGCCACCTTTGGCATAAACAATTCTTCCCTCCTTAAAAAATACCTCCATTATATTACCGTTATCCTCTACTTGAAATTTTCCTGTTTTTCTTCCCGAAGAAAGAAGTTGCAAAACTTCCCATAAAGGTAAACTCAAAAGATCACCTCTTAAACTCATTTTTTTCCTCCTTTCAGTTTTAGTCTTTAAATAATTATAGCACTTTTTAACTCTTGCTCTTCTATTTGAATTAATTGTATACTTTTATACCTTTGAAGGAAAAACCTAGGAGAAAATTTATGGAGAGAGAAAAAAGGATAAATGAAATCTTAAAAAGACTAAAAAAAATATATGAACCTAAAACTGCTTTAATTTTTTCAAACCCCTGGGAACTTTTAGTAGCAACAATTCTTTCTGCTCAGACCACAGATGAAAGAGTAAACATGGTTACTAAGGATCTTTTTAGGAAATATAAGAATATAAAGGATTATGTAGAGGCTCCTTTGGAAGAATTAGAAAAGGATATTAAATCGGTGAATTATTATAAAACTAAGGCAAAAAATATAAAATCCTGTGCAGAAATTGTTTTAGAAAAGTACAATGGAAAAGTTCCTGATAAAATGGAAGATCTCTTAAAACTTCCAGGTGTAGCAAGAAAAACCGCCAATGTGGTTCTATCCGCAGGATATGGAAAAAATGAGGGAATAGTTATTGATACTCATGTTTTTCGACTTTCTCATAGACTGGGACTTTCCAACGAAAAGGATAGAGTAAAATTGGAATTTGATCTTATGAAGGTAATACCAAGAGAAGAGTGGGGAAATTTTTCCTTTCTTTTGATTTCTCATGGAAGAAATACTTGTAAGGCTCAAAAACCTCTATGTAGTAAATGTATTCTTGCGGATATTTGTCCTTCGGTAATTAAAGACTAACCATACTAATAGCCTTCTTGGGACAAAGTTTTACACATAATCCACATCCATCACAAAGCTCAGTGATAAAATATTTTCCATTTTTCTCTATGGGAGCATCATAAATACATATTTTTTTACATATACCACATGCATTACACGAAGAGGAATCGATAAGGGCCTTAAATAGATGTCTTCTATCAATCTCATAATTTCCTAGAATTGCCTTACCAGAGACTTTTCCTTTAAATTCTAATATAGAATTATAACCTTTCTTCTCCATAAATTTTTTAAAATCTGAAAGAATCTTAGAAATTATTTCATATCCTGTTAGATAAATAATACTACATATTTGAACCACATCAGCACCTGTTAAAATATATTTTGCTATATCTTCTCCTCTTCCTACCCCTCCTGAACCTGCAATAGAGATTTTAAGATGGGGACGAGCACTGGAAATCCATCTTAAAACATAGTTTAAAGCCCACGGACCTCCATGTCCTGCATATCCTCCATGAAGAATGGGTTTTTCTATTTCAAGATCTATATCAAGACCTGTCAGTCTGTTAAACATAACCACACCATCTATTCCAATTTCTTCTAATTGCTTTGCTATTGCTAGAGGAGAGGAAAGTTGCATAGGCAATTTTACAATAAGAGGAATTTTAACATTTTCTCTAACTATTTTGGAAACTTCAAGGATTGTATCATCTACATCCTGCCCTCGAAAAGAAATAGATGCATGGGGACAGGATACATTAAGTTCAAGGGCAGGAGCATTTATTTTTTCTGCCATCTTAGAATATTTTAACCAACCTTCCTGGGTTATACAGTTTATGCTAGGAATTACAGGAATAGATAAAGTATTTAATGCTTTATCAATTTCTCTAAAATATTCTTCTGGAGAAAAAGGGCTTGCTTGCTCAAAGGAATAAAAAGTTTGAGATCTCAAAGGTCCCATAGATCGATCAATAATTTCAAATCGTGGAGTAGGCGAAATTCTACAAATTTCCTCTTCAAAGAGGGATTTAACCACTAATGCTCCTGCTCCATTTTCCTCGCACTTTTTCATATTTTTAAGATTCTCTGTAAGACCAGAAGACGCAACGATAATAGGATTTTTTAGCTTAAGTCCTACATAATTACAAGATAAGTCCATAAAATAAATCCTCCTTTAAGTTTTACTTCTCAATATGTTATTGATCTTTTCGCATGTTTTTAATAATTCAGAAAGAAGTTTTTCTTTATTTTCTCCCTCAAAGGATAAATAATATCCTGATATGGAAACAGCTGCTACTACATTTCCCGAAAAATCAAATATAGGAGCGCCAATGCATTTAATTCCCCTTTCATTTTCCTCTTCATCAAAAGCATATCCTCTTTCTTTTACCTTCTTAAGCTCCTCTTTCAATTCCTGTGGATCTGTTATAGTATTCTCTGTTCTTGGAATAAGAGGTACTCTCTTAAGATACTCTTCAATATATTCATCGGAACTATAGGCAAGAAGAACCTTCCCAAAGCTTGTAGAATAAAGAGGCATTCTCATACCAATTCTCGACATCATGGGAAGAGTGCCAGGACCTTCTACCTTGTCAATATATACTCCTTCAAACCCATCCTTTATAGTTAAATGAACCGTTTGTTTCGTTTTTTCCATAAGTTCAATAAGATAAGGACGAGCAACATCTCTTAAATCGAAACTTTGAAGAATATAGGAAGAAAGTTCCAATATTCTAAAACCAGGTTTATAAAAACCGTTAGGAGTCTTTCTTACAAATCCTTTATTTATGAGGGTAGAGAGATATCTATGGACCGTTGAAATATGAAGACCAATTTCTTCTGAAATTTCCTTTAAAGATAATTCTCTTCCAGAAAGAACAATATATTCTAAAATATCAAGAGTTTGCTCCGCAGAATTAATTCCTGTTTTTGTTTTCATCTTTCCACACTCCTATCATTATTTAATGATTCTAAGTAATTTTTTAAAGTCTTTTTATCAAAGGAAGGAAAATCTCCAAATACACTCATCTTCAATGATGCCAGAGCATTACCCAGTTCTGCAGAACATGCTAAATCTTTTCCAGTAAGATATCCATATAAGAAGCCTGCTACAAAAGCATCTCCTGCCCCAATTCTTTCCACCATATCCGTAGAAAAAGCAGATCTGGAAAAAATCTCATCTCTAAAAAGTACACTACATCCTTCTTCTCCTTTAGTTAGTATATATATTTTATCTCTTCCATATAATTTTTGAAGACGAAGAAGAATAGCCTCTTCATCTTTTTCTTCATCAAATAAAACATTAAAATCTTCTTTTTTAATAAATAAAATATCTATAAAAGAAATAATTTCCTCCAAAAACTTCCTACATTCTTCTTTACTCCAAAGCTTCTGCCTATAATTTACATCGAAGGATAACTTCTGGTCTTCACCTTTTTGTCTACAAATCTCTCGAACATTCTCTTTACATATATCACTTAAACTAGGTGTTACTCCAGTAAGATGAATAAGACGCGCTTTCTTTAAATAATTAAAATCTTCCTCATCAAGAGGAGTTAAGGAGAATGAGGAATTTTTTCTATCATAAAGAACTTGAATTCCTTTTGTCTTATGATGAAGTTCTACAAAATACATTCCCATTCTTCCATTAGAAACCATCTTTACCCGTTCAACACCTATACCATATTTTCTTAGCTCATACAATGCTTTATAACCTAAAAAGTTATCAGGAAAAGAAGAAATGAATTCAGTTTTCAATCCTAAGATAGAAAGTCCCACAAGAACATTGGCCTCAGTCCCTCCAATCTCGATATCCCAGCTATTACTAGAGATAAAGGTTTTAAACCTCTCAGGAGTTATTCTTATCATTACCTCTCCATAGGAAACTACATCAACCATAGTCCCTCCTTGTATCATATAAAAACATTTTGCATATAAAAACTTAAAAAAATCTCTTTAAAATCAAAAAATTTCCAGCTATAGTTTTAATTTTACTAGATATATCTCACTATTTGCTACACTAAAGGATTCTGACCTTCCTACGAAAGTATAGTGATAAATATCCTTAATAAAACTCCAACCTTCATCAAGATCTCCACCCCCAAAAAATCCTTCATAGATAATATTCCCAGCTTTATCTATTTTAACTATATAAAGATCAGAATTTCCAGCTCCTGAGGAATTAGATCCACCAACAATTAAATATTCCTGTTTTCCTATATGTCTTATATAAAAACCTGTGTCATATCCTTTACCACCATATGTTTTTTCCCAGATTTTTTCTCCTTTTTGATTTATCTTTAAAATATAAAGATCAGGAGTATCAGAAAAAGAATTAGAGTTTCCAACTATAATATAGCCATCTCCTGCATAGACCAAAGAATAAGCATAATCAAACCCTTTTCCTCCAAAGTTTTTTTCCCATATCAGATTTCCATCTTTATCTATTTTAACTACATATACATCTTGGGTTTCTGAAAAAGAATTAGAAATTCCAACAGCAACATACTTTTCATCAAAGGTAGAACAAATATCATATCCATAATCACTACCTTTTCCCCCAAAGGTTTTCTCCCAAATCTTATTGCCATTCTTATCAATTTTTATTAAATAAAGATCATATTGCCCTCTTCCAAAGGATGTAGTTCTTCCTACAATTATATAATTTTCGTATTTATCTTTCGTTATTCTCCATCCCTCTTCAAATCCTTTCCCTCCAAAGGTTTTATTCCATAAAATCTTTCCATCTTCATTTATTTTTAGTATTAAAACATCACTATTTCCCTCTCCAAAGGATCTAGTCCCTCCAACAATTACATACCCATCTTTATCTTTTATTATTGAATAAGCATAATCATCCTTAGAACCCCCAAAGGATTTTTCCCAAACCTTATTTCCTTTCTTATCTATTTTCAATATATATACATCCTTTCCACCCTCTCCAAAGGATAAAGTCTCTCCCACGACAATATATCCATCAACAGCCATTGCTATCCCATATCCCTTTTCACTTTTTGGACCTCCATAGACCTTTTCCCAAATTAACTCTTTCCTCTCCAAAGAAAAAGAAGGAAGAACCACTACTAGAAGAATAATCAAACTAAAGATTTTCCTCATATTTTCTCACCCTTTAAGGGAGTAAAACCTTTTTTCCTGCTCCAGCTTCCTTTAAAAGTAATTCAGGAATACTTTCAGCATCATCTAAATAATAGTCGTAGGGAATAGAATAATCATCTAACTCCTGAGTAATATTATTTTCACCACAATTTACATAAATATTTCCCCACTCCATTAAATAACCATCTTGGGGACTTTCAAATTGAGTGGTTATAGGAAGAGGAACTTTCTCAAAGTAGTTATTTTCAACTATTACTTTTGCTCCCATTCTTGATGCAATCCCATAAAGAAGAATATTTTTATAATAATTATTAAAAATATGAACTGTACCAAATCTTACACTAGGATGTCTTGAGTTTGTATTTCTAAATATATTATGATGATAGGTCACCCTTGCATCCACATCCACAGTAGATGTGTCACTACTTCCCACCTGAGTACATTTCCAACTATTTTCAAAAATATTCCATGAAACAGTTATTCCTTTTGAGGCTCTAATAATATCAAGGAGAGCATCTACCTTATCTTTTTCCTTTTCCCTCTCTGGAGTTACAATCATATCACTACTTAAAGTACAATGGTCTATCCAAACATTTGTAGAACTTTCAATAGTTATTGCATCATTTCTTGAGTTTTCAAAAGTATTTTTAATGGTCAAATTTCTAATTATTACATTATCTACTCTTCTTAGATAAATACCCCATCCAACTATTCCTGCATTAGGGGTTATTCCTATTATAGTTTTATTTGATTCTATATTAACTTGAGCAGACTCTTTACTTGTATCAATTACTCCTTTTACTAAAATAATATATGGCTCCTTTGCTTGAGCATACTTTTTAAAATCACTTATATTATCAACAGTTACAATTCTTCCCCCTTGTCCTCCTGTAGTATTCTCCCCAAAACCTAAAGGTCTATCCTCTAAGGTTAATATAACTTCTTGAGTAGATCCAGAAGTGAAAAGAAAAATACTAAAAAGAGCTAAAATTGTTAAAAGCTTAAACTTCATTAAACCCACCTCCCTACTTTTCTCCCCCTAAATACTTAGGAACAAATCTTTTAGTACCTTCTATCATCTCATTAAACATTTTTCTTGCAGTATCTCTATCTATTTTGCTTTCAACTAATGGATCATTATAAAAGGCACGAAAAATAAGCTCTATATCTTTATTTAGAACTCCTTCAAGAATCATTTCCTGATTCATAACATGTCTCAAAACCCAAGAATTCACGTCATAAGGAAGTCTTCCAGAGTATATTGGCAAAATATTATCTTTTGTAATATATACATTAGTTTCCACAATAACATCTTTGGGAAGAGAATCCATTTGTCCCATATTGGGAAAATTTACATTGGTTATAAAATCAGAAAGACCTAGTAAAGCCTTCATTATTTGAACCCCAACTTCTCCCGAAGGTTTAATGGGAAACTCCATTTCTCCTCTTGCAAGTTTTTCACTCATTTCATTAAGAAATTTTGACTGTTCTTTACGAAAAGAAACGGGAGTAAGAGAAAATTTCCATTCTTTTACCTTTTCAGGATTTTCTAGATACCATTTTGCAGGGAAAAACTCTGCTAAATGTCTGTCTCCTGCTGCTGCAATTATTCCAAATCTTTTGTAAAGATCAAATTTAACTCTATTAGCAGATGCAAAATAATCTTTCTTCCATCGATCTTTTTCTTCCTCATATCCTTCATAGTAATATCTTTCAGCAAATTCTCCATAAAGAGGCAAAAGATTTTTTCCATTCCAAGATATTTTATCTACCCATGTAAAATGATTTATACCAAGCACATTTTGTTTAATCTCTGATGGATTTACTTCTATGCCTTCCTTTTCCTTTAACATTAAGGAAAGAATTTTTGGGATTTTAAAAACCTCATGACAACAACCAATAGCTTTTATCTTAGGAAATACTGCGTATAATGTTCTAACACATAGAGCCATAGGGTTTGTATAATTTATCACCCAAGCGGATGGAGAATATTTTTTTATTGCTTCTGCAAATTCCATATATATAGGAATTGTTCTTAAACTTCTAATCACTCCTCCCGGTCCTGGAGTATCCCCTACTGATTGATAAATTCCATATTTTTCAGGAAGATGAACATCTATCTCCATTTCTTCGAGAGTTCCAGGAAGAATAGATATGATAACAAAATCCGCTCCCTCTAAAGCTTCTCCTATTTCTTTTACTGCTCTATATTTCCATTTACTTTTTGCATCCTTTTGTTCACTTATCCTATTTCCTATAACTTCATTAATTTTTGCCGATTCATAATTTATATCATATAATCTTACTTCTCCTGAAAAACTTTCTTCCAAGGCAAGATCTGACATAAATCTCCAAGCCCAACCTTTAGATCCCCCACCAATATACCCAATTTTTATATTTTCCACCTATAAACTCCTCCTTTCTTATCCTCGAAGACCAGTAGTTGAAACCCCTTCCACAATATATTTTTGGAAGAACACAAATATTATTAAAACTGGGATTAGAGATAAAGTAGACATAGCAAAAACTGCTCCCCAGTTAGTTACCGCAGAGGGATCAGAAAAAGCACGGAGAGCAACAGAAACAGTATATTTTTCAGGACTATTTAAATAAACCAAGGGTCCCATAAAATCATTCCATGCCCAGTAGAAAGAGAAGATTGCGGCAGTAGTTATTACAGGCTTTAAATTGGGAAGAATTATATGATAGAAAATTCCAAATCTTCCTGCCCCATCTATAAAAGCGGACTCATCAAGCTCCTTAGGAAGACCCCTTATAAATTGCATTATCATAAAGATAAAGAAGGGACCACCTAAGAAAGCAGGAACAATCAGAGGTCTGAAGGTATTCACCCAGCCTAACCTCATGAAAAGAATATATCTTGGAACAATTTGAACCTGCATAGGAAGCATTAATGTGAGAATTACAGTAGTAAACCAGAGTCTTCGACCTATAAAGGGAATCCTTGCAAGTCCATAGGCAACAAGAGTAGAGGAAATCACAGTACCAATAGTGCCTAAACCTGCTACAATGAAGGAATTTTTAAAAAATGTAGCAAAAGTTATTCCTCCAAAACCTTGCCATCCTTCTTTATAGTTATGAAAATTTGGTTCCTTAGGAATAAGATTAAGAACATCAGAAAATATTTCCCAGGGTTGCTTTAAGGAACTGCTAAACATCCAAAGAGCAGGATAAACCATTAAAAAGGCAACAAGGGTTACAAAAAGATAGTAAATAAATTTATTTAAAGTTTTATTTCTCACTATACTCCCTCCTCTGCCTCATAATAGACCCATCTTCGAGAGGTCTTAAAGATTATAATAGTTAATATTCCGACAAGAGCTAACATAAACCACGCAAGAGCAGAAGCATAACCCATTTCAAAATCATTAAATCCTTTTCTATACATGTAAACCGCATAAAACAAAGTAGAATCCAAAGGTCCACCTTGAGTAATAATATAAGACTGAGTAAATGCCATAAAACCATGTATCATTTGGTTTATCAAGTTAAATAGAATGACTGGCGTAATCATGGGAAGAGTTATAGTAGCTAGTCTCTTCCAAAAACCAGCCCCATCAATATAGGCAGCTTCATATAACTCCCTTGGGACTTGCTTTAATGCTGCTAAAAATATTAGCATGGGAGATCCAAATTGCCAAACCGCAAGCAAAATAAGGGTCCATATAGCAGTTCTGGGATCACCAAGCCAGTTCATGCCTTTTATACCAAAAATGGAAAGTAGAGCATTAATAATTCCATCTACTCCCCAGACTTGTCTCCAAACAACTGCAATAGCTACACTTCCTCCAATAAGAGAAGGAATATAATATATAGCACGATATAAATTCAAAAGTTTACTTTCTCTTAAACTAAAGATTAATGCAACTAAAAAAGCAAAAATAAGTCTTAAAGGAACCTCAAAGATCACAAATTTAAAAGTTGCCTTTGTTGCGTTCCAAAATCTTTGATCTTGAGTAAACATTCTTATCCAATTAGCAAATCCTACTATTCTTGGTGAAGATAAAATATCATAACTGGTAAAAGAAAGATAAAGAGATGTTATTAAGGGAAAGACTATAAAAGCCAAAAATCCAATTATCCAAGGGCTTACAAAAATGTATCCCATAAGAAGATCATGTTTTCTTTTTCTTGTAAGTTTTTTCATATAATTCTCTATACCTCCCTATGAAAAAAAATAAGGGGGAGGGATTTTCTCCCTCCCCAAAAGTCTTATTTTCGTAGTATTGCAGTAACTTGCTCTCTAAACCTCTTTGCAGCTTCTTCTGGAGTAATCTTCTTATACATAATCTGATCATAAAGAGGAGTAAATACATTGTTGTAAATTTCTGGCCATCTTTCTGGGTCTGGTGGTGGAGTTGGATGACCATATTTTGTCATAAAAGCTATAAAGTTAAACATCTCTTTTTCAACAGCTGTTAAGTGAGGTTCAAGAGCTTTTTGAACCTTCCTAGAAACTGGAACTCCTCTTTCTGCCATAAGAATTTTTGCTGCTTCAATATCATTAATAAAGAAGTTAATAAACATAGCTGCTTCTTTTGGATACCTAGTTTTTGCATTTATAGTAAAGAACATGGAAGGTTTTAAGAAGTTGCCAACTTTTCTATTTAGTGTTGGAATCATGTATAGTTTTAATACTTTTCCTTGTAATGCTCTGCTCATTGCTGTTAACTGATTACTCCATGTAAATTGCATTGCAGCTTTTCCAAGACAGATAAACCTTTGCTCAGGACTTACACTACCCCTTGCTACTTCTACTTCCCTTGAAGGTATTACTCCTTCATCTTGCAATTCAAGAAGCATTCTGTAGAAGCTTGCATATACCTCATCATTTTCATATCCTAAGGATTTTCCATCTTCACTGAAGAGATATCCACCATGTTCCAAAGTCCATACTCTAAATACATTGTGATCTCCTAAGTTCTCAGCAGCGCCATAAATTCCAAGTTTATTTTTAATAATTCTTGCAATTCTCTTGAAATCTTCCCAAGTCCATAGAGCTGGAGGAAGAGGTATTCCTGCTTTTTTGAAAGCATCAGGATCAATAGCAAAAGCTTGAGAGTTATTTCCCAAGTTTATTGCATAAAGTTTTCCATATAATTTTCCTGAATCAATTATAGACTGAGGTACATCCTTTAAGTTAATTACTCCTTCTGCTACTAATTCATCTAGGGGAAGAAGTAAGCCTTTATCTACCCAACCTCTAATATAGGCATGATCTTGTTGCATTATATCTGGAATATTACCACCTGCTGCCATAGTAGTAAGTTTTGTATAATACTCTGACCATCCTGTATACTCTGCTACAAGTCTAATATGAGGATATTTCTTTTGGAAAAGGTCAATAACTCGTAGGGTTCTGTTGTGCCTGTCTTGAGAACCCCACCACATTATTCTTAAAGTAATTTGTTGTTGGCTTTGAGAGACTGATAATATAAAGGTAATAAGAATGGAAATAAGTAAAAAGACTTTTAAAAATTTTTTCATTCTATATCCCTCCTAAATTTTTATAGCCTAGAATACTCTTAAAAAGTCTTAATTTAACTATCTTTTAACCACCTCCTTTGTAAATAATGCAACTACATTGTATAGTTTAAAATTAAATTTTTGTTTTGTCAAGGGACACTCATTTTTGTTTATAATTCTCCTTTAAAATTTAATTTAAGTATTAATACATCTGAAGCTTGAGCTCCCCAAGATCTTGTCAAACCCCCAACCAAAAGACTTCCATCTTCCAACTCTAGAACAGTTCTACCTTCGTCATCTCCTTCTCCATCATAAACTTTGTACCATAAAGGCTCTCCTGAAGAAGAAATCTTAAGAATATAAACTCCAAGTCCCATAACCCCATAAGATCTAGTACTTCCTACTATAACAAATCCTCCATCTTTAGTATTAACCACACAAACACCTTCTTCTGACTCTTCTCCTCCAAAATTTCTCTCCCAAATGATGTTTCCCGCTGAATTTACTTTTAATACATATATGTCACCTTTACTCCCATAAGAAAAAGTTGAACCTACCAGAAGATAATTTCCATCTATAGTTTTTATAATTGCAGATGCAGAATCATCCCTTGCTCCGCCATAAGTTCTGTACCAAACTAGATTTCCATTCTTATCAATTTTAATCAAAGCTATATCCTTTCCTCCACCCCCGAAAGAAAGCGTATATCCTGCAATCAGATAATTACCATCTTCGCTTTCCAAGATACAGTTTGCTTCATCAAAATTCCTTCCTCCCCAAGTTTTACTCCATAATTGTTCTCCGTTAGGCGAAAGTTTTATCATGTAAAAATCAGAATTTCCTGCGCCAAAGGATCTTGTCCAACCCACCAAAATATAGTTCCCATCAGAATCCTCAATAGCAGATCTTCCTCCATCCATATCCACTCCACCAAAATTTTTAGCCCAAACAATATTTCCTTTTTTATCTAACTTAACTACGTATAAATCTTTTGAGATTCCAGTAGCATAAGAATAACTTTCCCCTAATACCAATATTCCGCCATCAGAAGTCTCAATTACACACTGAGCATTATCATCTCTCTCTCCATAGTGAAACCACTCACCAAGCACATTTCCCCATTTATCAATTTTTAATAAATAAAAATCATCTTCCCCATTAGGATTTTTAGAATTACTCATTCCTGCAAAAAGATAACTACCATCCCTTGTTTCTATGCAACTATTTACTAATTCATTTTTAGAATATCCGTGTATTTTTCTCCAGGTAACCTTTAGTGTAAAAGAAGAACATCCAGTTATTGTAAAAATAGATAATAAAAGAAAAAATACCAGTAAAAATTTAAAACATCTCATAAACCTCATATCCTCTTTACCTCCCTATTAGAGGACAGGGGGAAACTTTTAAATTTCCCCCTGTCTAGTAGATTATTCATATTTAACAATAATCTTACCCGCTCCAGCCCTTTCTTGAACTTTCAAAGGAACATTTTGAGGATTCTCCACAGTATATGTGTATGGAATCCAGTTATTTATTATCAACCATTCATTTGCTCTGTTTCTAAAATCATAATTCTGACCATCTGTAAGTTTGTCTAAAGTAGGTAAATTTCTTATAGGAGTACCACATTCTAAATAGTAGTTAGTATCGCCATTTTCTGGATCTTCTTTAGAAAGAACAATAAATCCTTCAGGAGTAGATATTTGAGTAGGAGACTGAACTCTTTCAAGATAATTATATTCAAATAAACATCTCACAGCACATGAGGCATTTGGTCCAAGCTGTACATCGGTGTAATAATTATTAAATATATGAACTATACCATATCTCATTCTAGGATTTCTACCAGCAGTACCATTAAACCAGTTATGATGATAAGTAACTCTTAAGAAGTCAGCATCGTCAGGCAGATTATCTGCTCCCCCTACAATACTTACTCCTTTAGCTCCAACATTTTCAAATCTATTCCAAGATAATGTCACATAATTTCCCTGTCTTGTGATATCCACGTTGCTATCAACTGCCTTTCTAAAAGTACAATGATCTATCCATATGTTAGAGGATCCCCACCAAATGGAAATATTATCATCAGGAGCATTATCAAATATTATATTTCTTATGATAATATTTCTTTCTGGATCTCCTGATCTTCCAATTCTTAGAGATATTCCATCAATAGTTGCTCCATTTCCAAGTCCAAGAATTGTGAGATTAGATCCAATATTAATAGTGTTTAAATACTTAGGATCCTCTAAAAAATAAGATATTGTGTATGTGATATTACCATCAACAAGCACAACTCTCGGAGTATCATTAGAATAATGTACCGCTTCAAAAAATTCTTTATAATTTTTAACAACAATTATATTTCCATTTGCTCCACCCGTTGTTCCTTGACCCTGAGTTGCAAAACCTATCATAGGCTCATCGTAACCAATTATTTTCAAAGTCGGTAGTGTAGGTCCCTTTGGGCCAGTAGGGGCTCCACATCCCGAGAGAAAAAATAGCAAGACTATAGATAATAAAGTTATTATCTTTTTTCTAATCAACATTTTTCTATCACCCCTCTTAATAATTTAAAAATTGAAATTTTAAAAAGTTACATTAACTATATCCTCAACAGTAAAGGGTATGGTAGTATCGAACCAGCCTGCTCCAAAATTCCAGTTTTTATATATTCTTAAAGTATTAGATAGTTTTCCCCATCTAGAACTTAATCTTAAATACCATACATCTTTTGTTCCAATTGAAGTATATAAACCATATAATCCATCTATCGTTCCAAAATTAAAGGGTGGTAAACTTATACGAATATACATGTAATTTGGAGAATCAGGAGCACTATAGTAAGCTCCATATATGGATAACTTAGGTATCAAATCTGTTATCTGAGCCTCAATGTTGTATCCTCCGTCTCCTCTATAAAATCCTGTTAAAATAAAGTTATGTAATGGTTTTAAACTCCCACCAATAGCCCATTGCCTAGAATTATTTCCATACTCCCCAAAAAGAGTCACAAAAGATGTAGGCTTAAATTCAGCTCCAACTACAAAGGTGTTCACAAGCATTTGCATATTAAAATCATACAAAGCATATAAATTAGAACCCAAAAATTTAGAAGTTAACTCCTGAGTGTCTAACTTCATTATTAATCTACCCGTGTTAAAATCAACATCAGATTCTATTAGTGAAGGTATATAGCTTAAAACTAATCTAAAGGGTTTTTTTAGAGTTAATTGTATTCCATTTAGATTTAATCTATTATAAAGCATAGAGTCGAATAAAGCTTTTGTTCCTTCTACAGATATATAATATTTAGCAAGATAAAAATCTAAAATCCCAAGAATATTTGAAATAGACAAATAGCCCCCTCTAAACCCAGTATCTCTAAGATCTAAATATGCTGTCACATTACCTTCTTTAAAAGAGTAGAAAAGAAAATAGTTAGGATTAAAATTTATTTTTTTTGAATCTGGATAGAACTTAAAAGAAAATTCAACTCTATTGGATAAAGTTGTTTGAGCATGAACCACATTAAATAAGAAGATAATTATTAAAAATAGCAAACTAAATTTTTTCATTAATATATCCCTCCCTCTTATTGTTCATAAATATGCTCAATAAAACTATTAACATCCCAATTCCCTAAGAAATTTTCTTTTGAGTAAATATTAATACTTTCACCGCTAAGTTGACGTCTTTTATCATTAATGATTGCTCCAAGTCCATAATTTTGATATTCATAAAATCTTTCAGTTTCAGGATAAAACCATATAGTCTCCCCAGTATTAGGGTCTCTTGAGCTCATTGCGGTCCAACCATCATTATGAATATGCTGATCCATATAACAATTTCTAAAAACTACATTGGAATTTACGTTGTAAGGATCAGAACTCGGATGCCAAGGACGTCCTAAGTATACGCTGTTAGGTTCTTTAATATTTGTTAAAAGCTTACAGTTTTCAAAGAGAAAACCTAGTTTTCCTATTGGAGTACTAGCAGCAGTTATATATCCCTTAGGAGAAATACCTGGTCTGTCCACTGAAAAAATAGTACAATTTTCAAATACTGCCTTACCATCACCGAAAATAAAGTCTACATCTCCCTCAATATAGCAGTCCACAAAATAATGAAGTCCTCCCCTTATATACAATGTATCTTGATTACCAATAAATCTACAATTTTTGAAAACAACTTTATCTGCTTGGCTTAAAACAGCTACTGCCTGTTTGTTTGAAATACTTGAATTAGCTATCTCATCAAAGGAATTTTCAAAGGTAATATTTTCAGCAGTAAAACCTGTAACATTACTCATAATAGTTACACTTGCGCTTTGAGATGTGCCCCCTGCAGTTCCAGAACAAAGATCGTAATATATTTTTGTCGTATTAACATCCTCACCAATCAAGCTAATATTAGAAAAACCAATAGTTACTTTTTCATAGTAAGATCCACTCTTAATAAAAATAAAAACTCTATTTCCACTATAAGATTTCTGATTAAGAATCACATGGACTATAGCTTTTAAAATACTATTAAAATATTTAATCCCGTTTATTTCTTCCCCATCTTTCCCCTGATAGTTTTTATCAACAATTATATGAACTTTAGGAAGATATAAAATATTCTCATAATTAAATTCACACTTCTCTCCAGATTTACTTATAATCTCAATTTTTATATTATTACCACGTGATTTCGTAAAACTAAGAGGAACTTCAGATATAGTGTTTGATTTTATAGAACTATTAACAACCAAATTATTATTTAAGTAGATATTGCAATATGCATCTTGGGTAGAATAAATTTTAAAAACATAGGGATTCTCAATTACAACATTTTTGAGGGGATTTATAATAGAAACTTCAAAAGGCTTAACAAGCTCTTCTTTAGGACTACAACCTAGAAGTAAAAACACAAGAATTATTAATAATAATCCAACACTCCCTGCTTTAAATACCATAGATCTACCTCCATAAATTCATGAGAGAGGGAGAGTATTTCGACTCTCCCTCTCAAAGATAAGACCCATCTTTATTTTTTTATGGTGTCAGACTAAATCCTTCAGGAATTTGTACTTCTCCGGGAGCAAAACATCCATCAAAGGTCCACCAAATCCAATCTATATAGCCAATATATAAATTAGAAGCAGATGTTGATGTATCTCCTAGCCTCATAAACAGAGGATCTGGTGGAGAAGATGGTGCAGCATTGATCGTTCCTTCTAATACTGGAGTTGGATTTCCATCCACATATACTTTTGCGTTAATTCCACTTAATGTATATTCAAAAGTAAGCCAATACACATGCCAATCTGCAGCTGTATATAAATTAGATGTAGCTAAACTACCTGTGCCATTTAGTAATCTAATTCTTGTAGTTTCTATTTCAAATCCACCTCTATAAAGAGATGTTTGAATATCTAAGGTCCAAGCCCTTGTAACATTAGCTATACCGACCTCACCTTTTGCCTTAAAAACAAGAGTGAATCTTAAAGAACCAGGTGGAACTTCCTGGGGACTTCCAAAATTGTAACGATAACTTGGAACCGCAGCTGCCAAACTTCTTGTATCCATTTTCAAAATTCCATTTTCAATGGTGCAATAAGTAGACATTGAATATGTAGCACTACCTTCTATCCATCCTGTTGGAGGTTCTACAGTATTTGTCCAATCATATACAAACCAAACTAAGGTGGTTACTTCCGCTTCATTAGACCAAGAACTATTTCCATCCGCATTAAATGCTCTAACTCTATAGTAATATTTAGTATTTGTCTTTAAACCTTTATCAATATAGGTAGTAACATTTGCAGAGATCGTAGCTATCTCTCCCCAATCTTCTCCCTCTTTCTTTCTCTCTATTTTAAATCCTTCTTCATTGTCTGAATTATCTTTCCATTCAAGCTTAACTTCTGTTCCAGTTAAAGCTTTTGCCACAAGATTAGAGGGGGCAGGAAGAGGAGGCGGCAAAGTTGTCACTTCAGCCTCATTAGAATAGGCACTACTTCCTGCAGAGTTAAATGCTTTTATTCTGTAGAAATACTTTGTTTTTGGAGTTAGTCCAGTATCTATGTAAGAAGTAACATTTGCAGAAACTATTTTTATCTCTATCCAATCTTCTCCCTCTTTCTTTCTCTCTATTTTAAATCCTTCTTCATTGTTTGAATTATCTTTCCATTCAAGATTAACTTCTGTAGCAGATAGGGCTGTAGCTACAAGATTAGAAGGTGCTACTGGGGGTAAAACAGTTGGTTGTTGAGGTTGAGGGGTACACCCACTTATTAGAATTCCTAGTAAAACTATGCTTAAAATTAATGCTAAAAATTTTAATTTCTTCATAATTACTAATTCCTCCTTTGTTAAAGTATTTTTCTAATTTTTCTAGCTTTAAGTCTTAAAAACACCTCCCTTCTAAAAAATTTATGGATTTATCCTTCCAACCCCAGCAAATTGAGTAACCAACTCTTTTACTTTATCCACAGGATCAAGAAGATAAAAGTAAGGAGGAATATAGGTACATGTAGAGCTTGAGGGAATACTTCCACTACAGTTTACAAAGCGATTATCTGCTAAGTCCCAATACCCTATCTCAGAACTATCCCAAGACCCAATAGGATTTCTTACATTCTCAAAATAATTATGCTCAATTCTCAATTTAGCACCCATTCTTGAATTAATTGCAGAACCAGGTATATCTTGATAGTAATTATTGAAGATATGACCTTCACCAAATCTGTAACTTGGAAGTCTTGAGTTACAATTTTTAAACCAATTGTGATGAAAAGTTATAGTTCTACTATAATTATCATTATCTGAAGATCCTATTAAACTAGTTTTCCAACTATCATGAAAATAGCACCACGAAACAGTAACATAATATACGGGACCATTTATATCAAGAAGTCCATCGTAGTAGTCTTTATCTATTCCTTGAAATTGATTATAAAGCTCACAATGATCTATCCATATATTCTGAGCAGGACCTGAAATACTTATACAATCAGGACCTTGAGTGGCTATATTAGGATCTTTTACATGATGTATCTTTAAATTCCTAATAATTATATTGTTAGCATTACTAATTTTTATACCTACGCCATTTAACTCACCATAAGGATATGCTCCCAAAATAGATATTCTTGATACATTTTTCACTTCTATGACATATTTTCCTCCAGAGTTTTGAGGAGTTATAATTCCTTTTACATAAATAATCCTAGGTCCCCCTTTATTTATCTCCCTCTGAAGATCAGTTCCCGTTTCAACAGTAACAACAGCACCTCCTTCGCCTCCAAAAGTTCCACCATTTAGAGTAGCAAAACCTATTAAAGAAAAGTTAGGATTTTCCTCATTTCCGATGAAAGGTACATATACCTCAATCTCATTTGAATAATCGCTTTCTGTGAAAGAACTATATGCTTTTATCCTATAATAATATTTATTTCCCGAAAATACGTCAGAATCTACATATGTGGTTAAAGAAGAATTAAGTCTTGCTATTTCATTCCAAGCCCCCCCTGAGATTTTCTTCTCAATAATATATCCTTGAGTAACTTCTGAATTACTTGTCCAGAGCAATTTTACTTTGTTAGAGTCTATAACAAAAGACAAAATAGGTTTAATAATTAAAGGGGTTAATATTTCACAGATATTTGAATAATCACTTCTTCCAGAAGAATTATATGCACAAATCCTGTAAAAATATTTTGTACCAGGATCTAAACTTATATCTATATAAGAATTTTCATTTATTCCTAAATTTTTAACTTCTTTCCAAGTTTCGCCATCTTTTTTTCTTTCTAAAATAAAACCATCTTCATTATTGGAATTATCAATCCAACTAAGTTTAACTCTTTTTTCAGACAAAATTTCTGCTTTTAAATTAGATGGGGCCTGAGGTAGATTAACAGGATAAGTAGGAGAGTTTGAAGCACATCCATATAAAAACAAAAAAATAATTAAAGAGAAAAGAAAAACTCTTTTATTTCTCATTCTTTTTTTCCTTTAAAATATCAAAACTTATTAATTGCATAATATGCAAATTTATTGTATAATTTCTTTGGTAAAAATTATACAACTATTTCAAGATGAAAGTCAAGAAAAAAAATTTAATTTAAAAGTAGAAAGGATCGAGGCTATCCTCTCAATCCTTGATATAATTAAGAAATTGAACCTTTCCTTTTTCAGATCTCTTAATTACTCATCGATGATTTTTT